>JAJRWO010000015.1 GCA_024276775.1 Gammaproteobacteria bacterium
ACCGATTTTGGCAGTTTGCGTTGGGAGTTGCGCTCGGTTAATCATCGTTATCTCGATATTGGTTTACGTATGCCTGATGAGCTGCGTGGACTGGAATTGAAAGTGCGTGAAAAAGTGGCAGAAAGGCTCAAACGTGGCAAGCTTGAATGCGGGCTGCGTTTTCAGGCGATTGACCAGGAACGTGAGTTCGCTATTGATCATGAGCGGGTCAAACGATTATCCAAGGGTTTATCTGATATTTCTCATCTGTTGAATAATCCGGCTCAGATTAGTCCGCTTGACGTATTGAACTGGCCAGGGGTGATGCAGGCAGAAAGGCTGGATATGGCACCTTTATATCAGGCGGCGTTGGTGTTGTTGGACGAAGCGCTGGATGACATGATCGAAAGCCGTGCGCGTGAAGGCGCAAAGTTGAAGGTGATGATTGTACTGCGCTGTGACAATATTGATGAACTGATTGAACGAGTCAAACAACGTTTGCCGGATTTGCGGCTGGCCCTGCGACAGAAAATGGAAGATCGTCTCGGTGAACTAAAAGAACAACTTGACCCGGGCCGGCTGGAACAGGAACTGGCCTTGTTGGCGCAAAAAATGGACGTGGATGAAGAAGTGGATCGTCTCAGTACGCATGTGCAAGAGGTGCGCCATGTGCTTGAACGTGACGAACCGGTGGGGCGTCGGCTGGATTTTCTGATGCAGGAACTGAATCGCGAGGCCAACACCCTGGCATCGAAATCAATAGATGTTGATGTTACCCGGATGTCGGTCGATCTAAAGGTGTTGATTGAACAGATTCGTGAGCAAGTACAAAATATTGAATAAAACAAAGAAGGCAGCAAATGAGTTCTAGTGATGGACAGGCACCCTACTCGGGTACCCTTTACATAATCTCGGCACCCTCGGGAGCGGGTAAAACCAGCTTGCTCAAGGCGTTGGTGGGATCCAGAGATGATATTCGTGTTTCGGTTTCTCATACCACCCGGCCGATGCGTCCTGGAGAGATAGACGGGGTCAATTACAATTTTGTTGATATCGCCACTTTTAAACAGATGGTAGCGGCTGATGTTTTTCTCGAACATGCTCAAGTGTTTGATAATTACTATGGCACCTCGCGAGTGTGGGTTGAGCAGCAATTGCGTGAAGGCATTGATGTGATTCTGGAGATCGACTGGCAGGGGGCGGCGCAAGTGCGACCGCGGATGCTGGGTTGCGTACCTGTTTTTATATTGCCGCCTTCTCGTGAAGCGTTGATTTGCCGTTTGCGTCATCGCGGACAGGACAGTGACGAGGTGATTCAACGCCGTTTCAGTGATGCAGTGACCGACATGTCGCACTATACTGAATACGACTACGTGGTGATTAATGATGATTTTGATGAAGCACTGACAGACTTGGCGGCGATCATGCGTGCCCGACGTCAGCGTCGTGAAGTTCAAAAGGCGCGCCAAGATGCGTTAATCCGCTCGCTTTTGGATGATGATAGACTGGCAGATGGTGTATCATCATCTGTATAGTTAATTATAATGTCAAATTTTGGAGTTAAATCAGCATGGCACGTGTAACTGTTGAAGATTGTCTGGATCATGTAGATAACCGCTTTGAATTGGTGCTGGTGGCCACCAAACGCGCGCGTCAGATTGCGAATGGTAAGGAGGCGCTGGTGCCATTGGAAAATGATAAACCAACCGTTGTTGCCTTGCGTGAAATCGCTGAAAACCTGATTACGCCCGAGCTGTTGGAAGAGTCTGCTGACGCAGAGAATGGTGAAGGGATTGAGAGCCTGAGCCTGGCTGAAACGGTTCAGGCAGTTAAATAAAGGTAACACCGCCTAATGACAGGAGTTCTTTGTTTGAATGTCAGTGATTCTGCGGAGAGTCCGATTGCCACAGAACAAAGCCTGGAGCCCTTATTTGACGGGGTTCGTGCGGAAATAGAGAAATATTTTGAGCCCGAGAAGATCGAACTGATCCATCGGGCATTTCTGTTTGGTGCCGAGGCACACAAAGAGCAGAAACGAAAATCGGGCGAACCTTACATCACTCATCCCCTTGCTGTGGCCGCCATTATGGCGGAGACACGTTTCGATATGGAAACGATCATTGCTGCCATTCTCCACGATGTTATCGAAGATACCCCGATTAGCAAGCAAGAAATTACCGAGCTGTTTGGCGAAGAGGTGGCTGAACTGGTGGACGGCGTTACCAAGCTGACCCAGATTACCTTTGAGACCAAGGCTGAAGCCGAAGCCGAAAACATGCGCAAGATGTTAATGGCCATGGTTCGTGACATCCGCGTCATGATGATTAAACTTGCCGATCGTCTGCACAATATGCGCACGCTTGGTTTTATGCGGCCGGACAAACGTCGTCGCATTGCCCGGGAGACCCTGGATATTTATGTGCCCATCGCCAATCGCCTGGGAATTAATGCGGTGCGGATGGAGTTGGAAAATTTGGGGTTTGCGGCGCTCTATCCTGAGCGTCACCGGGTTCTGGCGGAGGCCATCAAAAAGGCGCGTGGCAATCGTCGTGAAATCGTCGATAAAATTGAGTCGAGCATTGGTGAACGATTGGTACAGGAAGGTCTGAGCGGCTTGATTAGCGGCCGCGAAAAACAGGTCTACAGTATTTATCAAAAAATGCGTCGTAAAGGATTGCCCTTTGCCGAGGTATTTGATGTCTACGCTTTTCGTATCAGTGTTGATTCGGTGGATATGTGTTATCGCGTCCTGGGTGCTATGCATAATCTTTACAAGCCGGTACCGGGTAAATTCAAAGACTACATCGCTATCCCCAAGGCCAATGGTTATCAGTCACTGCATACGGTACTGTTTGGGCCGTTTGGGGTGCCGGTGGAGGTGCAGATTCGTACCGAGCAGATGGATAAAGTCGCTGAGGCCGGGGTGGCAGCTCACTGGCTTTACAAAACCGGCGAAGAATCCAGTTTTGGCACTCATGCCCGAGTGCGGGAATGGATGGGTAACGTTCTGGAAATGCAGCAGAACGCGGGGAATTCAATGGAATTTCTCGAAAACGTTAAAATTGATCTATTTCCGCGTGAAGTATACGTGTTTACCCCCAAGGGTGAAATTATGGTGCTGAAGCGCGGTTCGACAGCGGTAGATTTTGCCTATGCGGTACATACAGATATTGGTGATCGATGTGTTGGGGCCAAGATTGATCGCAAGCTTGCGCCGCTACGAACGTCATTGATGAATGGACAAACGGTTGAGGTGGTGACGGCGGAGAACGCCAATCCCAATCCGGCCTGGTTGAATTTTGCTGTAACAGGCAAGGCACGCTCAAATATTCGAAATTATCTCAAAAATCTCAAGACAGACGAAGCGGTGCAATTAGGGCGGCGTTTGCTGGAGAATGAATTGGCAATTCATTCCAGTTCAATCAGTCAGTTATCAACCGACGTTATCGATGTATTGTTGCAGGATTTTAAGATGCCATCAATGGACGCCTTGCTGGAAGACATTGGTTTGGGTAACCGTATGGTGATGCTGGTGGCAAGGCGTTTGCTACCGAAAAATATGCTGGCCTCGAAGCCTACCCAAAAAGGTTTAAAACGGGCCTTGAGTCGTTATATGCCATCGTGGTTATGGGGTGAAAAGATTAATGCCTCTCAGCCGTTGATGATCAAGGGCACGGAGGGCATGGTGGTTAGTTTTGCCAAGTGTTGCTGGCCTATTCCTGGCGACCCGATTGTCGGTTTTGTGACCTCTGGTCGCGGTATCGTTATTCATACAGAAAATTGCAAAAATCTGGCGGAGTATCGAAAACGTCCTGAAAAATGGATTGAGTCCCAGTGGGAAGAAAACGTTAAGGGTGATTTTACTGTGGAAGTTCGTGTCGATGTCCTGAATCAACGTGGCGTACTGGCCACGGTGGCGGCGGCCATCGCTGAAATGGGGGCTAATATCGATAACGTCAATATGGACGATCGAGATGGGCGCTATAGCACCATGAGCATGGTGATTGATGTTCATAGCCGCCATCATCTGGCCGGTTTGATGCGTAAACTGCGCAGCATCGAAGCGGTGATTAAAATTGCCCGTTCGCGCGGTTAACGCACGTCTGTTTCTGTTTCGCCTCATGCCTGATAAACTGGGCTTTATTCTAAAGTAATGATAAAAGGTACTTTGATATGGCACGCGAAATTGTTCATACAGATAAAGCTCCCAAGGCGATTGGTACCTACTCGCAGGCGGTTAAGGTCGGGACAACGGTATACATATCGGGACAGATTCCATTAGTGCCGGAAACCATGGAAATGGTTGAGGGTGATATGGAGGTTCAGATTCGTCGGGTCTTTGATAATCTGCAGGCGGTCGCTGAAGCGGCAGGGGGTTCGTTGCAGGATGTGGCCAAGCTCAATATCTTTCTGACAGACCTGAGTCACTTCATACAGTTGAACCTGGTAATGGCTGATTATTTTCAAAAGCCTTATCCAGCGCGTGCAGCGATTGGTGTTGCTTCATTGCCAAAAAACGCAACGGTGGAAATGGACGCTGTGTTGGTATTAGACTGATTTGCTGCGCTAACTGTATTCATGGCACTTGATTTATCACTGACAACGCTTAAAGGCGTTGGCCCACGCATGGCTGAGCGGCTTGAACGCTTGGGTCTGCGCAGTGTTGAGGATCTGCTGTTTCATCTGCCCTATAAATATCAGGATCGTACTCGTGTAGTCGCCATTGGTTCATTACAGCCAGGTGCTGAGGTGGTGATTGAAGGCGAAATAGATGTCTGTGAGATCAAGCTGGGTAAGCGTCGTTCTTTATTGTGTCGCATGAGTGATGGCAGCGGCAGCATCATGCTGCGTTTTTTTCATTTTTCGGCAAAGCAGAAGCAGGCCTTGGAGCGAGGGCTGCGCTTACGTTGTTATGGCGAGGTGCGGCGGGGACCGGTGATGCTGGAAATGGTGCATCCTGAATACCGTCATGAAAATGAAGACAGGGTCGCGCCGCAGGAGGAACATTTAACACCCGTCTATCCAGCCACTGATGGCGTCACGCAAAAAATATTACGCCAGTTAGCGGTCCAGGCCCTGAACCTGTTGCGTCAGGGCGAAGTAAAAGATTATCTGCCGCCTGAGTTACTGGCCAAGTCAGGTTTGCCGTCCCTGCAACAGGCCTTGCTGGAAGTGCATCAGCCGTTGCCAGATACATCGGTGTTTGAGCTGATTGAAGGTGAAACTCCGGCTCGGCAACGACTGGTGTTAGAGGAGTTGCTCGCCCATCACCTCAGCCTGCGGCAGTTGCGGTACAAGGCCCAGCAAGATGCTGCGCCGCTATTAAAACCCAAGGGCCAGCTACGCAAAAAAATATTGCAGGCCTTGCCGTTTGCGCTAACAGGTGCACAGCAGCGAGTGATTGCCGAGATTGATGCCGACCTAGCGCAGCCGTTTCCCATGCAGCGGTTAGTGCAGGGGGATGTTGGGTCGGGTAAGACGGTGGTTGCTGCTGCCGCTGCAGTGCATGCTATTGAGGCAGGTTATCAGGTCGCGGTGATGGCACCAACGGAATTGTTGGCAGAACAGCATCGCAATAATTTTACTCACTGGCTGCAGCCGCTGGGTTTAAAAATTGCCTGGCTAAGTGGTCGTCAGGGGGTCAAGCAGCGTCGCGAGAATTTGGCTTTGCTGGCCAGTGGTGAGGCGGCACTGGCGGTGGGCACCCATGCCTTGTTTCAGGATGCGGTTGTATTTGATCGGCTTGGTTTGGTAGTGGTTGATGAACAGCACCGCTTTGGTGTGCATCAACGCCTGGCACTGCGCGAAAAGGGCAGTCGTGATGGCCAAGTACCGCACCAGCTAATCATGACCGCAACGCCCATTCCACGTACCCTGGCCATGACGGCTTATGCTGATTTGGATAATTCCATCATTGATGAGTTGCCGCCAGGGCGGACGCCGGTAGAAACCGTGGTGATCTCCGGCGAACGTCGTGCCGAGGTGGTGGCCAGGGTGCGCAAGGCTTGTGGTGAGGCGGGGCGACAGGCCTATTGGGTTTGCACCCTGATTGAAGAATCGGAAGTGTTGCAGTGCCAGGCAGCAGAAGAGGCGGCGACCATGTTGGCTGAGGCATTGCCTGATCTGAGGATTGGTCTGGTGCATGGCCGCCTCAAATCGGCAGAAAAAGAACAATTGATGGCGGATTTCAAGGCCAAGGAGTTAGATTTATTGGTGGCCACTACGGTGATTGAGGTAGGTGTTGATGTGCCCAATGCCAGTTTAATGGTGATTGAAAATGCTGAGCGCCTGGGTTTGGCGCAGTTGCATCAGTTGCGTGGCCGGGTGGGTCGCGGCAGTGTCAGTAGCAGCTGTGTTTTGATGTACCATAAGCCCCTTTCGCGACAGGGCAAGGCGCGTTTGGCGGCGTTACGTGAAACGAATGATGGTTTTGAAATTGCCCGTCGTGACCTTGAACTGCGTGGCCCGGGTGAGGTGTTAGGAACGCGCCAGAGTGGTGTGCTGCGGTTGCGTATTGCCGACTTGGCGCGTGACCAGGAACTGTTGCCTGAGGTCGGTCGCCTGGCCAACGAGTTGCTGCAACGCTGGCCAGCCCAAGTGGCACCATTGATCGATCGCTGGCTGGGTGATGGGCAACGTTACGGTGATGTCTAAGGTTTGTGTGACAGGCAAGAGTTTGAAGCGATTTTCTGTTGGTAAGTTCAGTGGTGAACCGCGTTGGTGTATTGGCCATGGGCCGCGTTTGGCTGATCTGCCTGATGAAATGGCCGAGTGGCTGCTTGATACCGGTTCGCTGACCAAGCGTTTGCGTCAGGCCGGTGACTTCAGGGTTGAATTGCTAAAACAGCAGTTCGAGCGGCCGTTATTGTGTGAGCGGCGTGCACTGGGGCTGGATGACCGGGCCACTGCCCTGGTGCGGCAGGTACACTTGTATTGCAATGGCCAGGTGAAGATTTATGCCCGTACTGTGATGCCCTTGTCCATATTACATGGCAGCTCACGGCGTTTGGCCAGGCTCGGTAATCGGCCATTGGGTGAATTGTTGTTTCGTGATACGTCCATGCGCCGCAGTCCGGTGCAGATTGCCAGGATTGAAGAAGGTGATTTGCTGCATCGCTGGGGCGTAGCAGGAATTAAAGGTTTGACGGTGGTTGGGCGGATATGGGGGCGGCGTTCAGTATTTTGCCTCTCGGGGCGACCACTATTGGTGAATGAAATATTTTTGCCGCCGTTGCCGAAGTGTTCTGGTTTTAGAGCCAAACCTGGGGTCTGCAAGTGATCGTGTTATATGCGTGCGAAGGCTTGCAGAATTTAAGTCAAACATAAGGGTTGAATGTGAAAAGGGTTAAACGACAACGCCTGCGTGGCTATATGTTGTTGATGCGACTGGATAAGCCGGTTGGTATTATGCTGTTGTTGTGGCCAACGTTGTGGGCCTTGTGGATTGCCGCTGAAGGAACCCCCGATACGTGGGTGACAGCGGTATTTGTGGCCGGGGTATTCCTGATGCGCTCGGCCGGTTGTGTCATCAACGACTATGCGGATCGCAAGTTTGATCCTTTTGTTGAGAGAACTCGCAACCGGCCGCTGGCGGTGGGAATGGTGTCGCCAAAAGAGGCATTACTGTTGTTTGTGGCGTTGTCAGCGATGGCCTTTGCGCTGGTATTGACGCTGAATACCCTGACCATCATGATGTCTTTTGTGGGCGCTGCTTTGGCGGCCAGTTATCCTTACATGAAGCGCATGACCTATTTGCCACAGGTTTATCTCGGGCTGGCGTTTGGCTGGTCGGTGCCCATGGCCTTTGCGGCACAAACGGGAACGGTGCCCGTTGTGGCTTGGCTGTTATTGATTGTCACCGTGCTCTGGGCCACGGCCTACGATACAATCTACGCCATGGTTGATCGTGCTGATGATCTTAAAATAGGTGTTAAATCGACAGCTATTCTCTTTGGTGAGGCTGATCGTATTATTATCGGTATTATTCAGCTTGTGATGTTGATGGTATTGCTGATGATGGGTCAGCGACTGGGGCTGAGTTCGATCTATTTTATTGCGGTGTTGATGGCGGCTTTGTTTATGCTGTATCAGCAGTATCTGATTAGAAAGCGTGATGGTATGCAGTGTATGCGCGCATTTAGAAATAATCACTGGATTGGTGTTGTTATTTTTGCTGGCCTGTTTGGCCACTATTTTCTGTCATAAGACATTTTTTTATCCACTTTATTAATTTGAGTTATTCGTCATGTTGGAATCTGTAATTGCTGTTATAGCCGGTTTTGTGCTGCTTGCCTGGGGGGCGGACAAAATGGTCATGGGGGCATCCGCAACGGCGCGTAACTTTGGTATTTCACCCCTGATCATTGGCTTGACCATTGTTGGTTTTGGTACCTCAGCGCCTGAAATGCTGGTCTCTGGTATGGCCGCATGGGAAGGCAATACGGGGCTTTCCATTGGTAACGCCCTGGGGTCGAATATTACTAATATTGCCCTGGTGCTGGGGATAACGGCTTTGGTGGTGCCGTTAACGGTGCATTCTGACACGGTGCGGCGTGAAATCCCTATCTTGCTGGCGGTTTCTTTGCTGGCCTATGTGCTGGTTGCAGACGGTGATCTAGGCTTGCTGGACGGTGTGTTGCTGCTGGGCGGTATGGTGTTGATGATTGTCATGGTGGTGAATCTGGGCCTGAAGTCAAAAACGGATGATCCGCTAGAGGGTGAATTTAGCGAAGAAATGCCGGATAAAATGTCCACCGGCAGGGCGTTGTTCTGGCTGTTGCTGGGAATGGTGATTTTACTGGTTTCATCACGTCTGTTGGTGTGGGGGGCGGTGGATATTGCCCAGTCTTTTGGTGTGAGTGACTTGATCATTGGCCTGACCATTGTGGCCATCGGCACCAGTATGCCGGAGTTGATGGCGACCATCGTGAGCGCCATGAAGAAAGAACATGATATTGCGATTGGTAATATCATCGGTTCAAACATGTTTAATTTGCTTGGGGTACTGGCGTTACCTGGCCTGATTAACCCAGGTGGTTTTTTGCCTGAGGTACTGTCGCGTGATTTTCCCTGGATGATTGGGCTGACCCTGGCCTTTTTTGTAATGGCGTATGGAATTCGTGGTCATGGCAAAATCAATCGTATCGAAGGCGGGATTTTGCTCAGTGCTTATTGCGGATATATGGTAATGCTATATCTTTCGGCGACGGCAGCTTAATGAATAGAAATTATATGGCACCTAAGTTCTGCAAGGGCGAGTACTTGCAGAATTTAGGTGATATTGACAACTGGCATCTCTGCTTCAGCGCCTCTTTGAATGTTATTCAATCGGAAAATACTCACTATAAACAAGAGGGTGAATCAAATGTTGGAAATTAAAGTCGGCAATGTTAAATGTAATAGCTGTGTGGCGAATATTAAAACGAGTCTGGCTGATGTGAGTGGACTTGAATCGGTAGAGGTGGACTTGGCCAGCGGTGTGGTCAGCATCAATGGCGAGTCACTGGATCGACAGGCCATTGTGAGCAAACTGGCTGAACTCGGTTATCCTGAGACAGTATTATAAGGAACAATGAGTGAAGGCTGAACAGCAAGCCCCGATGCTTGATCAGGGCGAACGAGACAAAATTAAACAGCTGGGCCGAGCGGTGGTGGACACTGAGGCAGCGGCGGTTGCCGTGTTGACTGAACGCATGGACGACAGTTTTGTGCGTGCCTGTGAATTGATGCTGGCCTGCGAAGGGCGTATTGTCGTCATCGGCATGGGCAAGTCAGGCCATATTGGCAGCAAGACCGCGGCAACCCTGGCCAGCACCGGTAGCCCGGCGTTTTTCGTCCACCCTGGCGAGGCCAGTCATGGTGACCTGGGAATGATTACCCCCCGGGATGTGGTGATGGCATTTTCCAACTCCGGTGAAACAGAAGAAATTTTGACAATCCTGCCGTTGATCAAACGCCTTGGGGTACCCTTGATTGCGCTAACCGGCAGTGCAACGTCCAGCCTGGGTAAGGGTGCAGATGTTCATCTTGACATTAGTGTTGAACAAGAGGCATGTCCGTTAGGATTAGCACCCACATCAAGCACTACGGTATCACTGGTAATGGGTGATGCCCTGGCGGTAGCGATGCTGGAACAGCGTGGTTTTACCGCTGAAGATTTTGCTCGCTCTCATCCTGGTGGTCGTCTCGGGCGGCGTCTGTTGCTGTTGATTCGTGACATTATGCATAGCGATGAAACCCTGCCGTGTGTCAGCGATGGTGTGCAGTTGGTGGATGCGCTGATGGAAATGAGCCATAAAGGATTGGGGATGACGGCGGTGGTGGATCAACACAATAAGCTAGTAGGCGTTTTCACTGATGGTGATTTGCGTCGGGCTGTTGATCAGGGTGTGGATATTTATCATTCCAGGGTGGGTGACTTGATGACCCGTAATAGCCATACGGTGGCACCGGGTGATTTAGCTGTGGAAGCGCTGTTGTTAATGGAAACGCATAAGATCAACGCCTTGTTGGTGGTGGATCAGGATAATATTTTGGTTGGCGCGTTGAATATGCATGACCTGCTGCGTGCCGGCGTGGTTTAGACAGGATAAGACGATGAAAGATATTTTGGCGCGGGCGGCACAAATCAAATTGTTGATCTTTGATGTTGATGGTGTGCTCACTGATGGCTGTTTGTTGATGGACAAGGATGGTCATGAGTATAAAGCTTTTCATTCCCGTGATGGCCACGGCATGAAGATGTTGCAGCAAAGCGGCGTTGATGTTGCCATTATTACGGGTCGTAGCTCACCGGTGGTTAAGCACCGCATGGACGGATTGGGGATTAAGCACCTTTATCAGGGACAGGACGATAAACGTGTTGCCTTTGTTGAGCTTATGCAGCAGCTTAACCTGCAGCCCGACGAGGTTGCTTATGTCGGTGATGATGTGATCGACCTGCCGGTCATGCGTCAGGTGGGACTGGCGGTGGCGGTTCAGGATGCTCATGAGCTGGTAAAAAAGTATGCCCACTGGCAAACGCCTTGTTGTGGTGGTCGTGGCGCAGGGCGTGATATCTGTGAGTTGATTATGAAAGCTCAGGGTACGCTGGCGGCACAAATGTCGGTTTATCTGGCGGATTAATACACTTGGCAGCGGTCATCAGAAAGCGCAGTATGACCTTATGGATGGTGATATTTCTAGCTGTGCTGGGTGGGTGGATGCTGCAACGGGAAGATAAAGGGGAGCAACCGTTGTCTGATGATGCGGCACCGGTAATGGATTATTTCCTGTCTGACTTTGTGATAACGGTAATGGATGAAAACGGTCGCCCCAAACATCGCTTGCAAGGGGTTTCGTTGACTCATTACGTTGAAACCGATTATGCCGAGTTGGTTAGGCCGCATCTGAAAATTTATCAAGAAGCAGGTGGGGCGATGTTACTGGATGCTGAACTGGCCAAGGTTTACCAAGGGGGCGAGTCAATATTATTGCAAGGTGAGGTCAAAATTCTGCAACAAAACCAGAACCAACAAAGCGATATGGACATGTATACCCGCGATGTCTGGTTTTATGCCGATAAAAATGTGGCCGAAACCAGTGCGATGGTGACGATCCGTGATGGTATCGGCATTACCCGAGCAAAGGGGATGAGGCTTGATGCCCGGGCTGGAACTGTGCACTTATTGGCTGCCGTGCGAGGTGAATATGTATTGGAGTAGGCTGGGGTTGGCCGTGGGGCTGGCATTATTGGTGATCACAACATGGGCGGCTGAACTTGGGCCACA
>JAJRWO010000179.1 GCA_024276775.1 Gammaproteobacteria bacterium
CAACGCAAAAAATCAGTCCGCCAGAAACTGAACGCTATCGATCTGGAGTTTAGGGGTAAAAATGTACTGTTGGTGGATGACTCGATTGTTCGCGGTACGACCTCGGAGCAGATTATTCAGATGGCTCGCGATGCCGGTGCCAAGAAGGTCTATTTTGCCTCAGCCTCACCTGCCATTCGTCATGCCAATGTCTATGGTATCGATATGCCAGCCAAAAATGAGCTGATTGCCTATGGACGAACGGATGATGAAGTTGCTCAAGTTATTGGTGCTGATAAAGTGATCTACCAGGATCTGGATGACTTGCTGGAATCAGTGCGCAAACGTAATCCTGACCTGAAAGACTTTGATACCTCAGTGTTTGATGGTCGCTATGTGACGGGTGATGTTGATGATGCCTATTTTGTCAACGTTGAACAGCTACGTAATGATTCGGCCAAGGCAAAACGAGGCAGTAAAAATACAGACATTATTGATTTGCATAATTCACCTTAGGAACGAGCACGCAATAATGTCCCTGTTGGGCACCTTACCCTCAGCCCGACTTTCTCCCTTTTTATCTGCTTCAATGATGACATATTTCTTAGATCGAAAATTTATCAGGGATACAATCACGCCAGTTATGGCGCGGATCACCAACGCTGAGAAAGGGTGGATTAAGCAATGAATCTTTGGTGTTGTAAAGCAAGGGTCGCAGGCTCATATCGGTCAAACCACCGCCAGCCTCTTCAAGAATACACTGGGCTGCTCCCGTGTCCCATTCTGAAGTTGGCCCGAAACGGGCATAGATATCGGCCCGGCCTTGAGCGACATAACAAGACTTGAGTGAGCTTCCCAATGACAGGACACGGTAGTTGTCAAAAAAATCCAGAAATTGATAAAACACGGGCATTCGTTGCGAACGACTACCGGCAATAGTAATGCTGCTGCTTCCATCCCACCGCCGTGACTGGATTGGCCGGGGGTTTTGGCCTGTTGCTTCAATGGTTGCGCCACCACCGGTCACTGCGGAATAACAGTCCCCACTAACGGGTACCTGTATTACACCTAACACTGAGCGATGGTTTTCAATCAGAGCGATATTAACGGTAAATTCACCATTGCATTTTATAAACTCTCGTGTGCCATCAAGCGGGTCTACCAGCCAGTAACGTTGCCACTGCGAGCGCTCTTCAAAATCAACCACCTCGCTTTCTTCCGACAACACCGGCCAGCCGGGGGTCAATTCAGCCAAGGCTTTACTAATAACTTCGTGAGCAGCAACATCGGCTTCAGTCACTGGACTGTTATCACTTTTTTGTTCAATGCAATAATGACCCTGATAGAATTTCATGATGGCATCACCCGCTTGACGAGCAATGACCTTCACGGGCTGCAATAATTCGCTGTATTGATTCATCGCTTCCTGGCTGATTTCAGTCAATTGTAGGTTTTTGGAATGACCTGTCTCATTGCTGTAAAACTCAAACACGCATAATAAATTCGTTACCATTGGCTTCATAAAGCTTGCCACTACTCACCGAAAACCCGGAGTGTGCATTCGCACTTAAATAATAAACTGCTAGTGATAATTGCGGTTATAAATTTCTTTATCCTTAATCCTTATTCGATTTCACCTTTAACTTTTTGTAAAAATTATATGATATTTATGCCTAAGGCATTTCTTCTGCAGGAGATGCCAGAGACTGCTTAATTGAGTTTTCTAGTGCCTCAATATTTGCTTCAGATTGAAGTGCTGAGTGATATTTTCCGTTGTGATAGAGAAACAGAGATGGCAGGTGGAAGACATCAAATTCTTCAGTTAGCGCTTGATCCAGCCCGGCATCAATCTTAAATATCAAAATATCAGGGCGTTGTTTGCCGAATTGCTCTAACACTTTGTCCCAGTATCGACATGACATACATTCCTTGCTGGAAAAAAATACGATTGCATTACCCGCTGTTGACTCAAGTGTCTGATGAAACTCGAACTGTTCAAGTGCGTTTACTGCCGTCATAATGGCGCTCCTTATTAAGACCTGTGGTTCAACGATAATTCAACAGACTTGGCCATGCAAGCCTATTTGGAGCCTACAAATATAAAGTTATTGCCGATCTGAATGTTGAATTTTGTTGCTGTGCCCCCGGCTAATTCCAGAGCAAATAGGGCCGGGGTCTTATTTGTATACATTTTACAGTTAATTGAAACACAAGGTCGAATATTAGGATATAGCTCAATTAATCGACCATCGCTATCAAAAAAGAGAAGATCAAGTGGGATAAGGGTCTGCTTCATCCAGAATGAAATAATTTGTGGTTCATGGTAAATAAATAACATTCCTGAGTTTTCGGGTAATGATTTTATATGCATTAAACCCCGGCTACGCTCTGCTTGGGTGATGGCAAGTTTGACGGTAAATAACTGATCGTTGATATTGATTGTCACTTCATTTGCAAATACGGTTGTATTGTTCAGTAGCAACCAAAGCAAAAAGAGCAAGGAAGTGATTGAATGTTTAATAGAGCGAGATATTTTCATTGCCCAGCATCGCTGTTAAACGGATTAAAGGTAAACCAATCAACGTATTTGGATCATCACCTTCCAAGCGTTCAAATAAGGTAATCCCTAAACCTTCTGATTTGAATGAACCGGCACAATTATATGGCTGCTCTTTATTTAAATAACCGTCTATTTCCTTGCTGCTGAGCGTGCGAAAGTAGACAGAAAAGGGGCTGACTTCAATTTGCAGCTTACCTGTGCTTGAATTGAGCAAAACCAATGAAGTAAAAAAATCCACTTGTTTACCTGACGCGGCTTGCAGTTGCAGGACTGCGGTTTGGTGTTGGCCTGGCTTGCCGAGGATGTTGCCATCCAGCACGGCACACTGATCAGAGGCGATAATTAATGCATTGGGGTGTCTTACAGCGACTGCGCTGGCTTTTTCTTGTGCTAATCGGGCAACAAGTTGTTGGGGGGGTTCGTTGGACTGTGCGGTTTCATCAATATCTGCTGAGTCGCAGATGAATGCTAATCCAAGTTTTTTTAATAATTCACGGCGAAATGGTGATGAAGACGCCAATACAAGTTGTTTATCCATCAAGCCTATCCTGGCTAAATCCTGTTAGCACGATCACTTCAGGAACTAGACTCTATTTCAATTAAGGTTTCATCAGGATTAACCGTGTCACCCTTTTGAATGTGTACGGCGATAATCTTGCCGGAAATGGGTGCCTGAATCTCAGTCTCCATTTTCATCGCCTCGGTCACCAGCAGGGCATCACCTTCTTTTACTTCGTCACCTTCATTAACAAGCACCTCGACAATAGTGCCTGGCATTGAAGTGGTAACATGGCCCGGTTGTTTTGCCTGTGGCCGTTTGCTGCCCTTGATTTTGGCGGGTAGCGCTTCGTCGCTGTCGGCAAGGCCGATTTCTTCCAGTGTTTCCACCATAATCTCTTCTGGTATGCCGTCGACGGAGACATAAAAGGGGCGGCTATTGTCTGATTTGTGACCTGTTCCGGTGACTTTGATGTTATAGGTTTCGCCGTGCATAGTGACATTGAATTCAACCGGTGTTGCGCTGCTGGCATCGTTTGGAACAACAGCTTCAAGTGGTTCTGGTACCAAGGTTCCCGCTTGGCGTTCTTCAAGAAATGTTCGGCCAACATCGGTGAACATGGCAAAGGTGAGTATGTCTTCTTCAGTTCTCGCTAGATCAGCAATGTCTTGACGCAATTTATCCATTTCGGGTGGCAATAAATCAGCCGGGCGACAGTCAATCACGTCCTCATTACCGATGGCCATTTGTCTAACCGTTTTATTCACTTTACCGGGTGCCTTGCCGTAGCGACCCTGGAGATAAAATTTAACTTCGTTACTAATATTTTGGTAACAAGCACCTGATAGTATATTTAAAACTGCCTGTGTGCCGACGATCTGTGAGGTTGGGGTTACCAATGGTGGATAGCCCAGATTTTCACGTACTCGCGGAACTTCTTCAAGGACCTTATTCATACGCTCCAATGCCCCTTGTTCTTTCAGTTGCAGAGCAAGATTTGAGATCATGCCGCCAGGAATTTGGTTGACTTGTACCCGGGTATCCACACCGGTAAAGTCGCTTTCAAAACGGCCGTAATTTTTTCGCACAGTAAAAAAATAAGCGCCAATTTTTTGTAGCAGTTCAAGATCCAGGCCTGTGTCATGGGGAGTATCTCTAAAGGCTGCCACCATGCTTTCAGTCGGTGGATGACTGGTGCCACCTGAAAAAGTTGAAATGGCGGTGTCGATATGGCGGCAGCCGTGTTCAATTGCTTTGAGGTGACACATTTCCGCCAAGCCGGAAGTTGCGTGTGAATGCAAGTGAATCGGAATATCAACGGCTGCTGTTAACGCATCCACAAGGTTCGCCGTGACCGTTGGTGTTAACAGGCCTGCCATGTCCTTGATGGCGATACTGTCACAGTCCATGTGTTTAAGTTCTTTTGCCATTTCAGTAAATGTCGCAATATTGTGGACTGGGCTGGTGGTGTAGCAGATTGTCCCTTGGGCGTGTTTACCCGCTTTTTTAACGGATTCAATTGAAACGCGCAGATTACGTGTGTCGTTCAGGGCATCAAAGACACGAAAGATGTCGATGCCATTTTTCGCAGAACGTTCAATGAATGCCTGCACCACGTCATCGGAATAGTGGCGGTAGCCAAGCAGGTTTTGGCCACGCAAAAGCATTTGTAATGGCGTGTTTGGCAAGGCTTTTTTTAGCATGCGCAGGCGTTCCCAAGGATCTTCCTTGAGAAAGCGAATGCAAGCGTCAAAGGTTGCGCCGCCCCAGACTTCCAGTGACCAGTAACCGACCTGGTCAAGCTTTTCACAAATTGGCAGCATGTCTTTTGTGCGCATGCGAGTGGCAATGAGCGACTGATGACCATCACGCAAAACAGTGTCGGTAATATGTACTTTATCCATGAGAGTTTTAATTTTATTATCGTCCAAGATGTGCGGCTATTGCCACGCCGATTGCGGCGGCCAATTCACGCGGGGCACGCTTAATGGAATAATTCACTAATTCAGGGTGGCTTTCAACAAAACTGGTATCGAATACACCATTCTGAAATTCCTGTGATTTAACAATTTCAATTTGGTAAGGAATGGTGGTCTTGATGCCGTAAACGCCAATATCATTCAGCGCGCGCTCAGCCCTATCTAACAGGTCATCCCAGGTTAGCGCCCAAACGGTCAGTTTTGCGCACATAGAGTCGTAGTAGGGGGGGATTTCATAGCCGCTATATATGGCAGCATCAGTACGAACGCCCGGGCCACCTGGCGCAAAATAGCGGGTTATTTTGCCAAAGCTGGGTAGGAAATCATTTTTTGGATCTTCTGCATTGATGCGGAATTCCATAGCGAAACCACGCAGCTGGATATCTTGCTGGCCAAAACGCAGCTTCAGTCCCGAGGCGATGCGGATTTGTTCTTGCACAATGTCGACACCGGTAATTTGCTCTGAGACGCAATGTTCAACTTGCAGTCGGGTGTTCATCTCCATGAAATAGAAATTATTTTCATGGTCGAGTAGAAATTCTACTGTGCCAGCATTTTCATAGCCAACCGTCTTGGCCGCACGCACCGCCAGGTCGCAAACATAGGTGCGCTGTTCATCCGTTAATTGCGGTGAAGGGGCTATCTCGATCAATTTTTGGTGACGTCGCTGGATAGAACAGTCGCGCTCAAACAAGTGAATTACATTGCCGTGACTATCTGCCAGTATCTGCACTTCGATGTGACGAGGGTTTACAACACACTTCTCAATGAAGAGGTCTGCACTGCCAAAAGCCTTGGTTGCCTCTGAAATAACACGGTCATAGCCAGGCCCCAGGTCGGCTTAATTTTCACAGCGTCGAATGCCGCGACCACCGCCACCTGAAGTGGCTTTGAGCATGACGGGGTAACCGATTTTGGCGGCGCAGTGGATGGCGGCCTCAACGGATTCAATATTACCCTCACTGCCTGGTGTCACCGGAATGCCCGCATTGATCATGGCTGTGCGGGCTTCAACTTTATTGCCCATGTGTAAGATGGTTGCGGCATCAGGGCCAATGAATTTGATCCCGCGGCGCTGGCAGATTTCGGCCAGTTGTGGGTTTTCAGACAAAAAACCATAGCCCGGGTGAAGGGCGTCACAGCCAGTGGCGATGGCTAGATTAACGATTCGATGGGCATTTAAATAGCCAGCAACGGTTTCAGGGCCAAGGTTATAGGCTTCATTAGCCTTTTTGACGTGTAAGGAGTGGCGGTCAGCATCGGTATAAATAGCCACAGATTTAATGCCCATTTCAGCGCAAGCCCTGACTATCCTGACTGCAATTTCCCCCCGGTTAGCAATAAGTATTTTTTTTATCATATTGATTTATAAGTGTATTTTATTTGTATACGCAAGTGCTTCGGTCAATGTCCCCGGCGTTCCGTTAGCAATTTCTACGAGAAAGCCTATCCCAAGTCAAGTTATTGTCGGATAACAGAGTGAGAAATAAGAAATGTCTTTGACAGAATAGGGTATTCCATTTATCATTCGCCGCCATGCAGGAGCAGCAGTTACCCACCCTAATAGCCCCCTTCAAACTGGCTCGTCAAGGACAGGAATTACGTGGTGTCGTCAGTGTCAATGGCTTGGAACGATTGGCAACGGTTTTAAGTGATGATAAAGGTCACATTAACGTTTTGTTGCAGTTTGGCAAAGATCAACAGGGCAGTAACCTTGTGCGTGGGCATTTAAGCACCAGGGTGAATATGGTTTGTCAGCGTTGTATGAAGCCTATGTCCGTAAATGTTGATACGAACGTATCACTGGCTATTGTTGCCAGTGAAGAACGTGCAATGCAGCTGCCAGAAGGCTTGGAGGCGTTGATCGTTGAGGAAGAACCCATGGCTTTGGCCAGGATGATTGAAGATGAATTAATGCTTGCCTTGCCTATCGTTACATTGCATGAAAATCGAGACTGCGAACCTGTTTTGAAGAAGTTGCAGGAAGAGACAAACGTCATCGAGCAGGCGGAGAAAAAGGTTAATCCGTTCGCCGTGTTGTCAGGTTTGAAATGACAACACAAGTTATTCAAGTAAAGTAAGCACAGAAAAGAAAAAATAGGAGTTTTAAGTATGGCTGTTCAAAAAAGTAAAAAGACCCCATCACGTCGTGGTATGCGTCGTTCGCACGATGCCCTGAGTGGACCCACTTTGTCAGTTGATTCAGCGTCAGGTGAAGTGCATCGTCGTCATCACATAACGGAAGATGGTTACTATCGCGGTAACAAGGTAGTGGCTGACAAAGGCGAGTAAGCCTTGAGTTTTACTATCGCCCTGGATGCTATGGGCGGCGATCACGGCCCGAATGTGGTTGTGCCTGCCGCCCTTAGTGTTTTAAGGGAAGTTAAAGATCTTAAATTGATTTTAGTTGGGGATCAGGAGCGCCTACTTGCAGAGTTGAAAAATCATCGTGCCGAAATTAGCTCGCGGCTGCAACTTAAACATGCTTCTCAACAAGTATCAATGGATGAGTTACCCTCGGTCGCCCTGCGAGGTAAAAAGGACTCGTCCATGCGTGTTGCCATTAATCTGGTGCGTCAGGGTGAAGCTTCTGCCTGTGTTAGTGCGGGCAACACAGGGGCTTTGATGGCAACATCGCGTTTCGTTTTGAAAACACTGCCTGGTATTGATCGTCCGGCCATCATTTCTGCTTTGCCGACCACTACAGGCCACACCCATATGCTTGATTTGGGGGCTAATGTTGATTCAAGTGCTGATGTACTGTTTCAGTTTGCGGTGATGGGGTCGGTGTTGGTTCAGGCTGTTGATGGTATAAAAAAACCAACGGTTGGCCTGTTGAATATTGGCGCAGAAGAAATCAAAGGCAATGAACGGGTTAAAGAGGCTGCCCGGTTGCTGGTAAAAAGTGACATTAACTATGTCGGCTATGTTGAGGGTGATGACATATTCAAAGGTGTTGTTGATGTTGTCGTCTGTGATGGTTTTGTCGGTAATGTTGCGCTCAAGACCACGGAAGGCGTAGCAAGCATGATTGCACATTTTTTGAGGGAAAACTTTTCTCGTAACTTATTTACCAAAATAGCGGCAGTCATTGCCACGCCGGTGCTGAAAGCGCTAAAAAATCAGATTGACCCAAGGCGTTACAATGGTGCCAGTTTTGTGGGTCTTAATGGTATTGTTGTCAAAAGTCATGGTGGAGCAGATGCGTTTGCTTTTGAAAATGCAATTAAAGAGGCCATTCTGGAAGTTGAAAAGTCAGTGCCAGAAAAGATTAACCAGCAACTGGAAAATCTATTAACTGAACAGCAACAGGCAGGCTAACGTAATGTATTCAAGAATTGCAGGTACGGGTAGCTTCTTACCTGAAAAAGTTCTTAGCAACCATGACCTGGAAAAAATGGTGGATACCTCAGATCAGTGGATCAAGGACCGCACCGGTATCAGTAAGCGCCACATCGTTGTTGAAGGTGAAACTACCTGTGACTTGGCAGAGGCTGCAGCGCGGAATGCGCTTGAGGCGGCAGGTGTTGCTGTCAGTGAGATTGATTTGGTCATCATTGCCACCACCACGGCGGACAAAATTTTTCCTAGTACCGCCTGCTTGTTACAAAAACGCCTTGGCATCCATGGGTCGGCGGCATTTGATGTGCAGGCAGTCTGCTCCGGTTTTATCTATGCCATGTCTATTGCTGATAAATTCATTAAAACAGGGGGTGCCAAAAAGGCGCTGGTGGTGGGTGCCGAAACCCTGTCTCGTATTATCAACTGGGAAGATCGCGGTACCTGTGTGTTGTTTGGTGATGGTGCTGGAGCTGTGGTGCTTGAGGCAAGTGATGAACCAGGCATTCTCTCAACTCACCTTCATGCAGATGGTAGCTATGATGAAATGTTACATGTGCCGGCCGGTATTTCGACCAATTATGAGCTGGTTAAACAAGGCAAAGCGTTTATGGAGATGCAGGGTAACGAAGTCTTCAAAATGGCTGTCCGTACCTTGGGTCGAATTGTTGACGAGACGCTGGCGGCCAATAATATGGATAAAAGTGATATCGACTGGTTGGTACCGCATCAGGCCAATATCCGCATTATTAATGCGACAGCCAAAAAATTAAATATGCCGATGGAAAAGGTTGTGGTCACCGTCGGAGAACATGGCAATACCTCGGCCGCCTCGGTGCCGTTGGCGCTTGATGTCGCTGTTCGTGATGGTCGTATCAAGAAAAATGATACGGTTTTGCTTGAAGCCTTTGGTGGTGGGTTTACCTGGGGTTCAGTTCTGCTAAAGTTTTAATCTAAGGAATGGAAAATATATAACATTGACAACTCGCATCTTTGTTTCAGCGCCTCTTTGGACGTTTTTCAATCGGAAAATACTCACGTTAGCCCGGCTAGTGCTGCGTTTTCCTCAATCAGAACATCCAAATAGAGACTAAATTTAGAGCGCCATTTGTAGGCGTTATATGATTTTTATCCCTAAATATAAGCAGTTAAAACATACTTCAAGGTAAGTTCTTATGTCTTTTTCAATCGTTTTTCCTGGCCAGGGTTCTCAGTCGGTGGGAATGTTGGCTGAGCTTTCTAATGACTGGCCTCAGGTATCGGAGACATTCAGTCAGGCCAGTGATGCGCTGGGGTATGATTTATGGGCATTGGCTCAAGATGGCCCTGAATCGGATCTGAATCAAACCGATAAAACCCAGCCGGCAATGCTGGCCGCAGGTATTGCCTGTTGGCGCACCTGGCTCGCTGCGGGCGGTTCCGCACCTACTTATTTAGCCGGTCACAGCTTAGGTGAATATTCTGCCTTGGTGGCCTCTGGTGCAATTGAATTTACGGCGGCGATTAAGTTGGTAGAGAAACGTGGCCAACTGATGCAGGCAGCCGTGCCACAAGGCCAGGGGGCCATGGCTGCAATCCTGGGTTTGACGGATGAGCAGGTGATCGAAGCATGCCATCAGGCAGCACAGGGTGAGGTGGTTCAGGCGGTTAATTTCAATGCTCCAGGTCAGGTGGTGGTTGCGGGGGCTAGTGCCGCCGTTGAGCGTGCTGTTAATGCTGCC
>JAJRWO010000180.1 GCA_024276775.1 Gammaproteobacteria bacterium
AATAGAATAAGGTTGTTTCATGCACAAACCCATCGTCGTGATAGGCATTGGCGAAATGGCTGGCGTGTTTGCACGCGGCTTTTTACGCACAGGGCATCCGGTTTATCCCATCACTCGTGATATGGATTTACTGACTGAGGCCGCCCACACCATCCCTGACCCTGAATTTGTACTCATTGCCGTTGGTGAAGCTGACCTGCAGGCAACCCTGCAACAAATTCCCAGTCAATGGCATAACAAACTGGTCCTGTTACAGAACGAGCTGTTGCCCAGGGACTGGCAAAGCTTTCCATTCATTAACCTGAGTATTATCTCTGTCTGGTTTGAAAAGAAAACAGGCCAGGAAGTCAAAGTGTTGTTGGACTCCCCTGCTTTTGGCCCACACGCAAGCAGCCTCAAAAAAGGGCTGGCCAGTCTCCAGATTCCTTGCCGTGTGGTTGATTCAATCACCGAGATGCAATACGAGCTGGTGCGCAAAAATGTTTACATCATCACCACCAATATTGCCGGTCTCGATACTGGCGGCACCGTTTCGCAACTGTGGTCTGAGCATGAAGCCCTGACCCGTGCTGTTGCCAGCGATGTCATGGATATTCAAGCAACACTTGTTAACGAGATACTGCCTCGCGAACGCCTGATTAAAGGGATGCTAGCGGCCTTTGAGGGTGACCCGGAACACAAATGCATGGGGCGCTCGGCACCAGCACGCTTGCAACGTGCTTTACAACAAGCCGATCAAGCAGGTCTCGAGGTTGCCTGCCTTAAAAAAATCGCTCGCAAACGATTATAGATTGAGGCCAAGCAGTGAATTTCTTATCCCTTAGAATGTCCAATACCCGCATGACATTACCTAAACTGAGGAGCCTGCCCGAGAATATTGATTGCAAGCTTATGACAAAAAACTTATCACCGCACCAGCCAAATAAATTTAAGCAGTTTGGGCCACAACTCATCACGTTGGCTGTCATGTTGATGCTCGGTAATGTCAGCATGGCTGATGACTATATCATCACTGACCTTGGTGCTAACTTCGAACCCCTGAGCATCAATGAAAATGGCACCATCACAGGCATTGACACCAGTACAGGCACCCCTACTGCGGTCCTTTATGACACCCCGCTCGCCCCGTTGGCAAGCAATGTTTTCGAAAGCTACGCCCTTGACGCCAATGAAAGTGGACTCATCGTCGGTTATGAAGCCAATAGTCCATATCAAGCCCTGCTATGGGACAGCGATCCTGTGTCATTCGAGTTCAGCGACCTGCTAGAAGCCCGCAGTATCAACAGTTTTAGTGAAGTCGCCGGCATGCTCCAGACAGCAGACAGTTATCAACGCGCTTTCAGCTATGACGTTTTTACCGGCACCCTGAACACCCTGAGCACCTTGGGCGGTGCCAACGCCTGGGCCAATCAGATTAATGATCGCAGCAATATTACTGGTGCAGCAGAAGATCCACAAGGCAACATCCTGGCGTTTCGCTTCGATGGCAACACCATGAATAGTCTTGGCCAGTTGGATGGCCACCAACACAGCGAAGGTCTGGACATCAACGAAAAAAATGCCGTGGTCGGTAATGCTTTCAACAGCCGCAATAAATTCAGCGGCAAACGCGCCTTTTTTGTTGCCGAGCGTCAGGGGCTGGTCAATCTGGGCAGTATTAATCACGACATTGACAGCAGTGCCAAGGCCATCAATAACAGTGGCGTTATTATTGGCCAGTCAACTCGGCTCAATGGCGATGAGCGTGCCTTTCTCTATGACACTGCGGGTATAGACAGGCTTTACATTTATGCCGACCCCAAAGCCTCCGATACTGTCTACACCACCAGCACCAGTGGCAGAGGCGCGGCCAAGAGTCCGAACCAAGGCCTGGCCTGGAGTAAAATTAACAAAGGTCTGCCGGAGGTTTCCATCAATGATTTGGCTATTCACCCCTCAAACACACAAATCATTTATACCCCTACCGACAGCGGCGTTTACGTCACTAACAACGCCGGCGAAGAGTGGCGCTATTTAGATATCGTCGGCACCATTTCAGACTTGGAAGAAGGCTTCCCCACCGAGTTTGCCACCTACGCTGTTTATTTTGATGAAAACAATCTCGAGCACATTTACGTTGGCAGTGCCGTCGGCATTTTTTATAGCCACGATGCCGGTAAAACCTGGGCCTTGGGGGACGATTCAAGCAGCTTTGCCAGCTTTGTATTTGCAGCGCAACCCGATCCCGGTGCAGGCAAAAGCTATGTCTTTGCCGCCACCTCAACGGGCGTTTATCGTTCAACTAATAACGGTGTCAGTTGGAGCCAGGTCAATGGCCAGGGTGATACCCGCCTGTTTAGCCAACACATCACCACCGTAAAATTCGATCGCAATGACCCATCCATTATTTATGCCGGCAGCAACGGGAGTGGTATATATATTGGTAGAAAAATCACCGAGTCAATTGAATGGGAACGCATCAATGATGGCCTGGTCACCCGGGTGATAAACAGTCTGGTCATCGACGACACTATTGACCCCGCCAGACTCTACATCGGTGCTAACGATGCCCTCTATAGCCGCACCACTCTACCAGGTGAATTCTGGGAGAAAATTGACAACTTTAATGGTCGCGGCGTTATATCACTATCACTGACCAGCGATAGTCGCACACTCTATGCGTCAAGTTTTGATGGTGAAATTGAACGTTCCAACAACGATGTTTCGCCACTGGGAACCAGCTGGGTATCCATCACCCC
>JAJRWO010000181.1 GCA_024276775.1 Gammaproteobacteria bacterium
ATCAAAACGGCCCCACTGTTTTGTTTGCAGGCTTGCTTGAATCAACTCGATGGCGTTGCTGGGCAGGCGGGTATCGGCATGTAGAAATAGCAAGGCATCACCGTTGGCCTGTTGGGCACCGCTGTTCATCTGCCGGGCGCGGCCTTTGTCTGTAGTAATGATCCGGTCTGTCAGCGGTCTGGCCAGTGCGGTGGTTGCATCATGACTGCCGCCGTCGGCGACGATGATCTCGTGGCCCTGCTGACGTAAGGTTTGCAGTGGTTGTAAGGTAGCGACGATATTGTCTGCTTCATTAAAGGTCGGAACGACGATGGATACGTTGTACATGTGAGTGATTACAGTGCACCGCCGCAACTGCTGCCTTGCCCGGCGGTGCAGCCATAACAATGGTCTTTGACTACAATGGCCTTGCCGTTGATGTTTTGGTTAAGCAGATCCTTGATATGAGTTTTGGCTTTATCGCCTAAGGGTGCTGGCAGATTCAGCATCTGATTAAAATCACAATCATAGACAAATCCCTGCCAGTCGATGCTGACCAAGCTGAGACACATGAGATTGTTGAGATTTTGTTGGCTGAAATTGTCACGTAATAGCTGCATGTAGCCATCAAATTCGCCTTTTGAAATCAGCATGCTGCCAAAGCGTTGGATGGGCATATTGGTGAGGGTGTAGAGATGATTGAAAGCGATGCCGTGATCCTGTTGCAAGCGCTCACGATAAGCGTTTTCCAGTTCAACTTGTGACGGTGGTAACGATGGCCCCTGTGGGTTATACATCAGCACCAGGGTCAAACCTGTGCCGTCTTTGCCATAACCAAGCTGGTTAAGCTGTTTCAGGCCTTCGATGCTGGCATCAAACACACCTTTGCCACGCTGTTTGTCGACATTATCTTTGAGATAACAAGGCAGCGAAGCCACCACCTCAACCTTGTTATCCGCTAGAAATTGGGCCAGTCCTTGTTGCTTCGATTCGAACAAAATCGTGAGATTACAGCGGTCAATAACATGCACACCCAGTTTGCGAGCAGCCGTGACCAGATGTTTAAAATTAGGATTCATCTCAGGTGCGCCGCCGGTCAAGTCGAGCCGCTTTACCCCTGATGCTTTGAGATAGTCGATGAGTTGTTCAACGGTCTCAGCCGTCATGTTTTCTTTACGTTTGGGGCCAGCATTAACATGACAGTGCAGGCATTGCTGATTGCAGAGATACCCCAGGTTGACCTGTAGCGTTTCTAATTTGCCTCGTCTGATGGCAGGAAAGTCGGTTTTTTCAAGCAGGGGCAGGGTGGCGTGCATGGGTTAATCCTTAAACAGTTTTGCGGAATTTTTTCACGATTATCGGTAACAAGGCAAACAGCCCCAGCAGACCCAAGGCCAACAGAATATCAGTCGACACCAGCTGGTCAAGTGAATCAATACCCGCCAGCGACTGACCTAAATTGGCAAAGACAAAACAACCGGGCAAAATACCGATGGCAGTGCCGATGACATAAGTGCGCAGTTTGATCGATGTGAATGCGGGGGCCAGGTTGACCAGCCAAAACGGAAACAGTGGCACTAGACGCAAAAACAACAAATAGTTGAAAGCATTATCGCCAAAACCATTAATGAGTTTGGCGGCCATTCCCGTGCTTAATTTTTGTCGTGTGGCATCGGCAAACAGGTAACGGGCAGCCAAAAATACCAAGGTTGCGCCCAGTGTGGCGGCCATAAGAATCATAGCGCTACCAACCCAGCGACCAAATAAAAAGCCTAGCGTTAGCGACAGTAATACCGCCCCTGGAATGCTGAAGGCCGTTGAAACAGTATAAATAAGAATGCCCAGGAAAACGGAAAAGACATAATTTTTTTCAGTATAGGCAAGCAGACTGTCGCGATTATCTTTGATTGCCGCCAAGCTTAAATACTGTCCGCCATCCAGGCTAAAAAAGGCGGCCAGTGCACCAATGAACAGGGCTGCAATCGCGACTTTGATCCAGGTTTTTGTTTGTGGCATTGAGTTTTTAGACGTATTTCCCGTTATGTCGTTCTTAATTTTACTTGTTTTTTTCAGTGTGAAGCGTAGTCGCGACAATGATCAAAACCTGATAGGCAATGTATTGATGAATGATACGTCGCTATGATGAAAACGTACAGCGTGTCGGGTGGTGTGTGTTAGCCCAAAGCTGTAATGTCCCCTTTTGATTTCGGGAGGGGTTGTGACAACGGAGAACATCACATTAACCCCACTTGGAAACCCGCACCTGACCACCCATGGCGAACCTCCCCCTCAGGCAGCAGCGCTGGAAACTAACGTGCTAAGGAGGACATCTTAGTTTTGGGTTGACACGACGGCCAGAATAGTGATTGTAGGCAGGGCGGGGCGCTGCATTGCCCGGCCCGGCCATTTGTGTTGTGGTTTAGTCTTGCTTGATTTTGCAGGTACTCATTCCGAACAAGGCGTAAGGTGGACACCAGCCCATCAGACCCGTCAGTAGCGGGACTGCACCCACCGCGCCCCACCAGTTGTTGTACATTATCCCTGCACCGATGATAGCGAGTCCGATCATAATTCTGAGGATTTTGTCGATGCCGCCTACGTTGTGTTTCATCTCGTTTCTCCACTGTTGTTTTGACTGTTTACGACTTCAATATAAGAGAGTGTGGCAGAGATGTATGTGACTAAGTCACTTAAGGATTAAATTTCTTTGGCAAGGTTTTGTAGTTGAGCGATGTCTTTAATGGTCAGTTCTCCACGACCCATATTGATCCAGCCATGTTTATCAAAATCTTTCAAGCTGCGACTGACTACTTCGCGTGAGGTGCCCAGGTCTGCGGCGATTTCATGATGAGTAATATTCAGTATGGAAGTCTTGTTTGTCATGTCTACCAGATAGGCTGCCAGGCGTACTTCCATACGTTGAAAGGTGACACTTTCAAGCACGGTGATGACTTCGGTTAGACGGCGCGAGATCAGGCCAAAGACAAAATTGCCCCAAGATTGGTGTTGGGTCATCCAGGCTTTGGCATACTCTGCCGGGATGATGATTGCATCCAACTCGGTTTCGGCTTCTGCGATGGCGGGGAAGGGGGTGGCGCTTATCAGGCACGAGGCGGTGAGTACACAGCTGTCTCCACTCTTGATGCGGTAGAGGGTGATCTCTCGTCCCTTGGCGGCGAGTTTGTAGACTCTTACTGAGCCACTGAGCAGTAGTGCCAGTTGCGAACACTCTGAACCTGTCTCAGCAATGGTATGGCCGGCTGGAATGTGAGCCGGGGTGGCGACATCAAAGAATATTTTTTGGAACTCTGAGCTGGCTTCGAAAAGAAATGGAAACAGGTCGAGTAGTTGTTGTTTTTGTTCTGGCTGGGTAATCATGCTGGGCTTCTCTTATGTTCGAGTGCGGTGACGTGAACGGCTGATTCCCGCGGATTTGTTTCTGCCGCGACGGGGTTTTGCGCCAGCTTGCAATAGTTTCGCTGGACATTCCAGTGCTTTCCACTGGCCCGGTGGCAGATCTTCTATGGTCCATGGGCCGACGTTGTAGCGAATCAGCCGCAGAGTGGGGTGGCCGACAGCGGCGGTCATGCGTCTGACCTGACGGTTACGACCTTCGCTGATGGTGAGTTCAATCCAGTTGGCGGGGATGTCAGCGCGGTAACGAATCGGGGGTGTGCGTGGCCAGACATCCGGCTCGTCGATCAAGTGGGCTTTGGCCGGCAGGGTGAGTCCATCTTTCAGTTCTACGCCTTTGCATAACCGTTGCAGGGCGTGCTCGTCTGGTATGCCCTCTACCTGTGCCCAATAGGTTTTTGTCATTTTTCGTTTGGGGTTGGCTATTTCGTGTTGGGTGCGGCCATCGTCTGTCAGCACTAATAACCCTTCGCTGTCACGATCCCAACGTCCGGCAGGATATACCCCTTTGTGGTCAATATAGTCCGCCAGCGTGGCACGGCCATCGGCGTCGGTGAATTGTGACAGCACATCGTAGGGTTTATTGAAAAGAATTATTTTGGCCATTTTTTAATGAGTGTGTACGATTTCAGCCGTCATGTTAGAGCATGTGCTTGATTTATTAAATAGCCATCGATGGTTGGGTTTATTGCCATTGTGCGGCGGTTGGATTGTCTAAGTGGTTAGAATTTAAGGGGTATCTGAGGTAAAATGTATATCTTTACTAATGTTGAAGATTTAGCCGTTGCCAAATTCACCGATAGTAGGCGCTTGAGGCGAGGCGAATAACCCAGGAATACACATGACAGAAAAGGCAATAATCATCTATACCCTGACTGACGAAGCCCCCGCTTTGGCGACTTATTCATTTCTTCCCATTGTGAAGGCCTTTGCCAGTGCAGCGGATATTATTGTTGAGACTCGGGATATTTCGTTGTCTGGGCGGATTATGGCTAATTTTCCGGAGTATCTGAAAGAAGAACAGCGTATTGATGATGCATTAAGCGAATTGGCTGAACGGGCCAAAACACCTGAGGCAAATATCATTAAGTTGCCAAATATTAGTGCTTCGGTGCCTCAATTAGTCACCGCCATAGAAGAGTTACAAGGCAAGGGCTACGCGGTGCCCAATTATCCGGCTGAGCCTCAAACCGAGCAGGAAAAGACAATCAAGGCGACGTATGCCAAGGTGCTTGGCAGTGCAGTCAATCCAGTGTTGCGTGAAGGTAACTCTGATCGTCGCGCACCAGGGGCGGTTAAAAATTATGCCAGGAAGCATCCTCACTCAATGGGGGTTTGGTCGGCGGATTCAAAATCCCATGTGGCACATATGTCCGAAGGGGACTTTTACGGTTCTGAAAAATCAGTGACGATTGCTGATGATGCGGAGTTCAAGATTGAATTTGTTGCCGATGATGGGACTGTCAGTGAGCTGAAGGCAAGCGCACCATTGCTGGCGGGTGAGGTGATTGATAGTTCAGTGATGAGTCAAAAGGCTTTGAAGACTTTTTTGGCTGAAGCCATTGTTGATGCCAAAGAACAAGGCGTTTTATTTTCTCTGCATTTGAAAGCCACGATGATGAAAGTGTCTGACCCTATTATCTTTGGCGCAGCCGTGACCGTTTTTTTCAAAGAGGTATTTGATAAACATGCTGACGCCTTTGCTGAGCTTGGCGTCAATCCTGATAATGGCTTAGGTGATGTGTATAACAAAATTTCATCTTTACCGGCGGAAAAGCAAGCGGAGATTGAAACGGATATCAATGCGGTACTGGTTGGCAAAGCAGATATTGCCATGGTGAATTCAGATAAGGGCATCACTAATTTACATGTGCCCAGTGACGTAATTGTTGATGCCTCTATGCCTGCGATGATTCGTGGCTCAGGTAAAATGTGGAACAAGGAAGGTAAACAACAAGACACGATGGCGGTGATTCCTGATCGCTGTTATGCCAGTGTTTATCAGGAAACAATTAGCTTTTGCAAAGAACATGGTGCATTTGATCCTACCACGATGGGCACAGTGGCTAATGTTGGCTTGATGGCGCAAAAAGCCGAAGAATACGGCTCACATGACAAAACCTTTCAGATAAAAGCCAAAGGCACTGTTCGCGTTGTTGATGAAAATGGCGATATTTTGATGCAGCAACCTGTTGCCGAAGGCGATATATTCCGTATGTGCCAGGTGAAGGACGCGCCGATTCAGGATTGGGTAAAGCTTGCGGTCAGCCGTGCTCGCGCAAGTAGTACAGTGGCTATTTTCTGGCTTGATGCGAATCGGGCGCACGATGCTGAAATAATCAAAAAGGTGACTGTCTATCTTGCTGACCACGACACCAATGATCTTGATATTCGTATTATGTCGCCCACAGATGCCACCCGTTTTACCTTGGCGCAGATTAAAGATGGTAAAGATGTTATTTCAGTGACAGGAAATGTGTTGCGTGATTATTTGACTGATCTATTCCCAATTTTAGAGTTAGGTACATCGGCAAAAATGCTTTCGATTGTGCCATTGATGAAAGGGGGTGGTTTGTTTGAAACGGGGGCGGGTGGCTCTGCGCCTAAACATGTTCAACAGCTGTTATCAGAAAATCATTTACGTTGGGATTCACTCGGTGAATTTTTAGCCCTGGCGGCATCGTTTGAGTTTGTAGCGATTAACTTCAAAAATCCTAAAGCTCAAGTGTTGGCAGATACCTTGGATGAAGCCACAGGACGTTTTTTGGATAATAATAAATCACCCTCACGCAAAGCCGGGGAACTAGATAATCGCGGCAGTCACTTTTTTCTTGCCATGTATTGGGCGCAAGCCATCGCAGCGCAAACAGCAGATGCTGAGATTCAGGCGCACTTTAAGCCTTTGGCTGAGTCATTGGCACTGAATGAAGAGAATATTATGGCTGAACTGAATGCTGTGCAAGGGCGGGCTGTGGACTTGGGGGGATACTATTTGCCTGATGCAGAAACGGTTGCAAAAGTGATGTGCCCAAGTGTCACTTTGAATGATGCACTTACGGCCGTTTAGTGTTTCGTTTGATCGCTGTGGTGATTGAAGTTAGAGGGGGGCTGTCTGACTGACATTTAAAGTTACTTTTCTGTCATCATAAAAAAAACCGGCCTTTGATTATTATTGTAGGCCGGTTTTTTGTTGAGCACTAAATGAGCTTACTTGTCGTTGTCCTCATCGGTTTCAGGTTCACCGTTAAGGGTGACGGCTGACGCCAGGAATCCCTTGGGACCCTGGGATACTTCATACTCGACCTTCTGACCTTGTCGAAGTGATTTATAGCCGTCTATGCTGATGGAAGAAAAGTGAGCGAAAATGTCATCGCCACCTTGATCCGGTGCAATAAAACCATATCCCTTGGCGTTGCTAAACCATTTAACTGTACCTGTTGCCATTGCTTAATTTCCCCGCAGTTAAAGCAAAAAAACATGCCGGCCTAATCTCCGACACCGCTGTAGAGGCTGTAAATAACTGTGTTCCCCCTGCTACAGATAATAATGTTGAACAAAAAATCGAATAAGTCAAGAACATGAAGCGATTAAGTTTTGTAGTGCTTTTACTTTTTTGTCAGGCTAAAGCTTTATTATTTTCGACCGATTTTATCTAGCAAGGGGGACGAAGTGCCTCGTGAAGGTTTGAACGGCCTTGCTGATGAAATGTCTGACATTATTGGTGATAAGTTCAAAAATGCATTAATTCTTAGTGGCTTAGTACTTTTTATATGAGAGTTTATGCGCTTGGTTTTGTGGTAGGATTTCGCTCATTATTGCTTAAGTTGGTATAATTACGGCTACTATGAGTAAAAAAACAGACCAAGACTTTCATGAAGACCTGGCAGTAGAGGATGCACGCCCTCAACTGAGACGCCCCCCCCTATATAAGGTGGTGCTTTTGAATGACGATTACACGCCGATGGATTTTGTTATTCACATATTGGAGAGCTTTTTTGGAATGGGACGTGAGCAGGCAACTCAGGTGATGTTAGAGGTACATACGCATGGTGTCGGTGTTTGTGGTGTGTTTACCCGAGATGTGGCTGAAACCAAAGCTGCGCAAGTTAACGACTCATCCCGCGAGAATCAGCACCCGTTGAAGTGCACCATAGAGAAAATACGTAGCTGATTGAAATAGTGTTGGAGGTGGCGTCATGTTAAATAAAGAACTGGAATACACATTGAATAATGCATTTCGTGATGCGAGTGACAAACATCATGAATTTATGACGGTGGAACACCTTCTCTTGGCATTGGTGGATAACCCATCTGCGGCAAGTGTGTTAAACGCTTGCGGTGCTGACCTTGGCCAGCTTAAAAAGGAATTGGCCGCCTTTTTGGATGAAACAACACCTGTTTTATCGACGAAGGATAGTCGGGAAACGCAGCCGACCTTGGGTTTTCAACGTGTGTTGCAGCGCGCTGTGTTTCATGTTCAAAGCGCTGGCAAGGATGAAGTGATGGGAGCAAATGTACTGGTCGCCATTTTTGGCGAGCCGGACTCCCAGGCTGTTTATTTACTAAGCTCTCAAAATGTATCGCGCCTTGATGTGGTGAATTATATTTCTCATGGCATTTCAAAAGTGTCGGGGGATGATGTGGCCGATAATTATAATCAACCTGAAGCCGAAGAAGGCGATGGGACTATCCCATCTAAATCGCCGCTTGAACAGTTTGCCAGCAATCTGAATGAACGTGCCAAACTGGGCAAAATTGACCCCTTGATTGGCCGCGACCATGAGGTTGAACGTACCGTCCAGGTTTTATGTCGTCGTCGTAAAAATAACCCTTTATTTGTGGGTGAGGCTGGGGTTGGCAAAACGGCTCTGGCTGAAGGACTGGCAAAACGTATTGTTGATGGTGAGGTGCCAGATGTGTTGGCGGATAGTATTATTTATTCTCTGGATATGGGGGCCTTGCTTGCGGGCACTAAATATCGTGGTGATTTTGAAAAACGTCTCAAAGCCGTATTAGGGGATTTAGCTAAAAACGCGAACAACGTCCTTTTTATTGATGAAATTCATACTATTATTGGTGCCGGAGCGGCTTCCGGTGGTGTGATGGATGCCTCTAACTTACTCAAACCCGCGCTGGCATCAGGGGAATTGAAGTGTGTTGGTTCAACCACTTATCAGGAGTATCGAGGTATCTTTGAAAAAGACCGTGCCTTGGCGCGTCGTTTTCAAAAGATAGATGTGCCAGAACCCACTGTTGATGAGACGATACAAATATTGATGGGGTTAAAATCCCGTTTTGAGGAACATCACGACGTTAAATATACCCGCCAGGCAATCCGGTTGGCTGTTGAATTGGCTGATCGTTATATTAATGATCGACACTTGCCTGATAAGGCCATTGATGTGATTGATGAGGCGGGCGCAAAACAGCGCATGTCACCCGCATCCAAGCGTAAAAAAACGATTGGTGTAAAAGATATAGAAACAATTGTTGCCAAGATTGCGCGTATTCCAGAAATGCGAGTGGGTAATTCTGACCGTGAAAAGCTGGGCACACTTGAACGTGACCTGAAAATGGTTGTATTTGGGCAGAATGCTGCGATTGAAACACTTTCTACAGCGATTAAACTGTCGCGTTCAGGGCTTGGCCAGGAAGAAAAGCCCATTGGTTCATTTTTGTTTGCTGGTCCTACCGGGGTCGGTAAAACTGAGGTGACACGACAGCTTTCCAAGGTCATGGGAATTGAGTTGATTCGCTTTGATATGTCTGAATACATGGAGCGCCACGCTGTGTCGCGCTTGATTGGTGCACCTCCTGGCTATGTTGGTTATGATCAAGGCGGCTTGTTGACGGATGCGATTAATAAAACACCCCACGCCGTTTTATGGTTCGATGAGATTGAAAAGGCGCATCCAGACGTTTTTAATTTGTTGTTACAGGTGATGGATCACGGTACTTTGACTGATAATAATGGCCGTGAAGCAGATTTTCGTAATGTCATTATTGTCATGACGACTAATGCTGGTGCAGAACAAATGAGTCGTCCTTCGATTGGTTTTACCAGTAAAAATACAACGGGGGATAGTTTGGAGGCAATTAAACGTGCCTTTACGCCAGAATTCCGTAATCGCCTTGATGCGGTGGTTGAGTTTCAGGGACTAGATCGTAAGACCATTAGTCATGTCGTGGATAAATTTATCATTGAGCTTGAGACTCAACTCGAAGCCAAAAATGTTACCGTTGAGGTGAGTTCAGAGGCGCGTGAGTGGTTGGCTGAAAATGGTTTTGATATTACGATGGGCGCACGGCCGATGACGCGTGTGATTACGGAGCATATCAAGAAACCCCTGGCCGAAGAGTTGTTATTTGGTGAGTTGGCCAGCGGTGGCCATGTTCGCATCACTTTGAGGGGCGATAAACTAAGTTTTGAGCTGGAAGCGACTAACAAGAGCGTTGCGCCTGTTTAAGCGAACGCCTGAGTTGAAAAGACGGGTTTAGCGAGCGCGGTAAGAGATGCGACCTTTGCTCAGGTCATAGGGTGTTAGCTGCACGGTTACCTTGTCGCCAGTCAGAATGCGAATGTAATGTTTACGCATTTTTCCTGAAATATGAGCAGTGACAACGTGACCGTTTTCCAATTCGACACGAAACATGGTGTTTGGCAGGGTCTCGGTGACCGTTCCCTCCATTTCAATTGCTTCTTCTTTTGCCATACTAGGTTTCGAACTCCGGTTCATTTACAAACAAGGCGCATATTCTGCCCTAATTTGGCCTGTGGCGCAAAGGGATAGCCATAGATAATTTGTTGAACAGGCTATATTAGCTGCCAATGCTCATTAATATAGCCTTGACAAGGTGTAAACCGGGCTTTATAACGCATTTTTTTGCAGGCTTCTATCCAATACCCAAGATATACCCAAGGCAGGTGAAGCCTGCGGGCATGTTCAATCATCCAAAGGATAGTAAATGTTCCCAAACCTCGCTGAGCCTGATTGGGGTCAAAGAAGGTGTAGACGGCTGAAAGACCGTTGGCGGTGTGGTCAACAACAGCAACGGCCAGTAGCTTGTCTTGATGTCGGAATTCGTGAAACTGTGTCGTTACCCCGGGGCTAGTGAGAAAATTGATATACTCTTCTGGAGTGGGGTTGTTCATTTCGCTGTCGGTGTGTCTAGCGGCAAGGTAACGGCAATAAAGCTCAAATTGTGCCTCAGTGAATGTTGTGGTTGATGATGAGTGGGATAACTCTTGATTTTGACGCCAGCAGCGGCGTTGACTACGATTCGGCGTAAAACTTTCGGTAGATACCCGGGTGGCAATGCAGGCTTGGCAGTTGATACAATTTGGGCGGTAGGTGAGCCCCCCGCTGCGGCGAAATCCTTGCTCAAGTAATTCACCCAGTAATGCGTCATTCAATACTAAGCTGGGATCAACAACCAGGTTTGTAGCGTTTTGTTTTGGCAAATAACTGCACTCACACGGCGGCGTTGAGTAACAGCGAATTGAGTGCTTGTTGTTATGTTTCATCGAGAGTGATCAGAGAGTTGATCTTCCCCGAAAAAACGTACACAAAATGTAAGGTTCATTAGCGAGGTTATGAGGAATGTAACCGATTGTAGAATATTTTCTTTTAAAGTCAATACTGACGGGCATGAAAATTATAAGCATCAGGATTTAGAGTCCACTTTAGCGTTTGTTGCGATAGCCGTGATAGAGTTATCCGCCACCTTATGCCGATGGGTTCTGAATAGATTAAACGAGGAGTCATGTGATGAAAAAAGTAAAATTATTCCTATTATTATGTTTGTTGGGCGGTGTACCG
>JAJRWO010000182.1 GCA_024276775.1 Gammaproteobacteria bacterium
AGGTTAGGGTCTTCAATACACGCGGATAAAAAAACTACTGAGACGAGCGAAATAAAGGTGAGTCGAGCGGTTGCGAGCATGGTGTTCCCCAAAGAAATTTTTGTCGATGGCGCGGATACTAGCATGAACAAGAGGTGGTTTGTTTGATATGAGTGAGATCGAACACTACTAAACAATAGCGTCTCTCCATTTCCGTTCAACTGTTTTTCCCCAGGTTAGATTGCCCAGTCAGGCCTGAGACTGTTGCGTCCTGCTGGCAAGTTGATTCTGGCGGCGATGGCGGTGGCATCCAGCCATTCAAGATGGGGGATCTGTGCCAACATTGGTGCGTCAATCATTTGTTGCAGTGTTTTAATATTTTCATCCAGACAGTTCATTTCAGTTGCAACCTGATTAGCAATCCAGCCGGTCAGTGGCAGGCCGCTGGTGTGTATTGCTTCGACGCTGAGCAGGGCGTGGTTCAAACAACCCAGTCGCATGCCGACCACTAGAATCACTGGCAGTTGGAAGCGTTTGGCCAGGTCGGCCATGGTTTGGAAATCATTCAATGGCACTCGCCAGCCACCAGCGCCTTCCACCACCACGCAGTCGCTGTGTTGCTTTATTGTTTGCAATTGTTGCTGCAAAATTTCGATGTCCATGCGAACGCCGGTATCGGCGGCGGCAATGTGTGGCGCGATGGCGGGGGCAAAGGCGTAGGGATTAATCTGCTCATAATCCTGCTCAATGTTGCTGTGTTTTTGTAGCAGTAATGCATCTTCGTTACGCAGGCCATGGGGGGTATTTTCACAACCGGCGGATACGGGTTTCATCACCCCAACTTTTTTACCTTGTTGTTTTAAGGCTTCGACAATGCCGAGACTGACCCAGGTTTTGCCGACGTCGGTGTCGGTGCCGGTGATAAAATAGCCTTGGTTCATACGTTGCTGCGCCTTTGTTTGTTTGAGAATAAAATTTGACTACCACTAATGGAACGTGATCCGGTATTGTTCTGGAAAAATATCGCACTGATTTTTGCGATTATTATTGCCGCATGGCTTGTTGAATATCCTGTGCTTAAGTGATTCACCATTCCTTTGTTTTCGTCTTCTTGCGTTACCTGAAAACCTGTTTGTATTAAGTTAGCGGCGGAGTTGTGAGATAGGGATGTGCACCGTGCCATCGTCATTTTGCTGTTGCTTGGCCGGAGCCTCGTTACCCCAGGCGTGGCCGTAAACGACTTCGTAAGTGGCGGGAAGTTTCTCGTCAGCAGTTCTGAACTGTTCGTAGGCTTTCAGCATGTATTTTAGTTTTTTTTTGCCGGTCAGACCGTGGTTTCTTCCTGAGGTGACGTTGTGGGCGCCCATGCCTTTGAGGTCTCGCATCACTGCCATGCCATCTTTATAGGTCAGGGTCAGGTGTTCGGTATCCATTACCGGGTCGACCAGTTGGGCGCGCAGCAGGGCATCGCCAATGTCGTGCATGTCAATAAAACTGTTGACGTGGATATCATTATCAACCGTGCGCCAAGCCTGGCGTAGTTCTTTCAGGGTGTCAGGGCCGAAGCTAGTGAACAGCAACAGACCACCGGGTTTGAGCAGGCGCTGGAATTCAGTAAAGGTTTGATCAAGATCAGGACACCACTGAATAACAAAATTAGAAAAGATCATGTCGACGCTGTTGTCTGCCAGCGGCAGGTGTTCGGCGTCGCCGCAGATAAAGCGTTGTTTGCTAAATAGTCTGTCCATCATGCTTTGACGTTTGCGTGCTTGCTTGAGCATGTTAGGGGCTAGGTCGAGCGTGATAACCTGGCAGCCTTTGTAGCGTTTACCCAAGGCGCGGCTAAGTCCGCCAGTGCCAGCGCCAATGTCGACGATGCGCTTGGGTTGCAGCTTGATCAAGTCGAGTCGTTCCAGTAGCCGTTGGCCGACCTCTTGTTGCAACAGAGCCACTTCATCGTAACCGGCGGCGGCGCGGTCGAAAGATTTGCGGATCAGGCGTTTGTCTAATTGATAAGGGTCTTGATGCATTTTATGTCTTTATAAAATCTTCTAACAGGGCCAGGAATTGTTCGCTGTGTGACAGAAATGGTGTGTGGCCAGCGTCTTTTATGGTGTCGATTTTGGCTCGCGGTAAAAGTTGTCGAATATTTTTGGCCGTGGCAATGGGAACCAGCATGTCACGTTTGCCAAGGATAAATTGTATTGGGCATTGTAAGGCGTTTAATTGTGGCCGCAGGTTGGTGGATTTGAGAATATCCAGTCCCAGTCGCAGTGCTTCTGTTTGCGGCAGTGGTCGTTGTTCAACAAGATCGCGAATGCTGCGTAGCATCTGTTTTTCATCGGTGCTGCCGCGCACTTGCAGGCCAAGGAATCGCTTCAGGGTTTGTGCTGTATTTTGGGCCAGGTTGTCACTGAATGCGGCCAGATTGCTGGCGGGTGTGGCGTCAGGCCAGTCATTGGTTTGAACGAACTGTGGCTGCGCTGCTACCATGACGATCTTGCTGATCTGCTGTGGCCAGTGTAATGCCGCATTCAGGGCTGCCATCCCCCCTAGCGACCAGCCGACCCAAATGGCGTCTACTGGTGCTGCATCAAGCATCAGTTGCGACAGGCGGTTGAGATCAAAGCCACCCGCAGGCATGGGGCTGTAGCCGTGCCCCGGCAGGTCGATGACTGTCAG
>JAJRWO010000183.1 GCA_024276775.1 Gammaproteobacteria bacterium
AAAGTATTTTCCAAGACCCGTAAGGATTATTTAATACAAACAGCCCTAACATTAGGCAGGTCGAGATAGCCTTGCAGGATTTTTTCAATACCATCTTGTTTCAGTGTGCGCATGCCAGCGCTAAGTGCTTCGCGGTGGATCTCTGATGTGGGTGAGTGACTAAGAATGAGCTGCTTGATCTTGGCTGTGGCGATGAGCAGTTCGTGTAGGCCAATACGGCCACGATAACCGGTGTCGTTGCACTCTTGGCAACCCGTTGGTTTATAGAGAGTGAAAAGGCCTCGCTGATTGCCAAAACTTTTACGCCACTCTTCAACCAACGTATCAACGTAAGGTTTTTGCTCTACATCGCTGATGTCTGGCGGTAACATGTCGGCTATGTATTCATGAGCCATGTGAAGTAGCTCAGAGTCGTTGGGCTGATACGAGCGTTTGCAGTTTGGGCACAGTGTTTTTGCCAAGCGTTGTGCCAGGATACCAATTAAGGCATCGGCAAAATTGAATGGGTCCATGTCCATATCAAGCAGGCGGGTAATGCTTTCTGCTGCATTGTTAGTGTGCAAGGTGGATAGTACCAAGTGGCCTGTCAGTGATGCCTCAATGCCCATGCCGGCGGTTTCGCTGTCGCGCATTTCGCCAACCATGATGATGTCGGGGTCGCAACGCAAAAAAGCACGCATGGCAGTGGCAAAATCAAGCCCGATTTTAGTGTTGATTTGCACTTGGCGCAGTCCCGGTTGAGTAATTTCAATCGGGTCTTCTGCGGTCCAGATTTTTTTCTCTGATTTATTAAGATGCCCAAGTACCGAGTGCAGGGTGGTGGTTTTGCCTGAGCCGGTTGGGCCGCAGACCAGAAACAGGCCATAGGGTTTGGATATGCTATCCAGTATACGATCACGGTTATTGCTGCTAAGTCCGAGGGCGTTGACGGGGATGTTTTTGCCGCTGGCCAGAATTCGCATGACCACATCTTCAAGATCATTAGAGGTTGGCAGTATGGCAACACGCAGTTCGATGTTGGCTGGGCCAAATTGTTTAAAGGCGATTTTACCGTCCTGGGGTTTGCGTTTTTCAGATATGTCTAGTCGTGCCATTACCTTGATGCGCGATATTAGGGCGCTGCGATATTGGGATGGAAATTTATGGTAGATGTAAAGGCCGCCATCCTTTCTGAAGCGAACGACTATTTTGGTCTTGCCTGGGTTGGGTTCAATATGGATGTCTGATGCCGATTGTTGGTGGGCATCAATAATAATCTTGTTAATGATTTTGACAATGATATTGTCAGATATTTCGGTATCTTCATTAAAAGCAAGCGTGTCACTGTATTGGTCGTCATCGTTATTTATTTCGTTATCGATGTCATCAATGGTATGGAGAATATCATCAGTGGTGTAATGAAATTGCAGTGCCCAGTTAATGTCATCAGCGCTGGCCATGACGGGCTCAACATATTTGTTGGTACTGAAACGCAGGGCGTCAAGGGCCGCCCAGTCCATCGGGTTATCAATGGCGACGATCAGTTTACCTTCATTCAACGATAGTGGGATTATCTTGTGTTTGAAGGCCTGTTCGGCCGTTATCTGGTTGATAATGGCAGAATTGATTTTGAACTCCTGAATATGAACAAACGGGATGCCCAGCTTTGTCGCAAGGGCCTGTTGAATCTGCTCGCGGTCAACAACGCCCTTGTCCACCAGTATTTCCCCAAGTGGTTTTTGGCGATCACGTTTTTGAAACTCAAGCGCATCATCAAGTTCTTCTTCGGTAATCAGGCTTTCACCGATCAGGATTTCACCCAGTCTTAGATTAGGCATGCTCTTCTGGCGTTTTAAAGCCTGTTCGAGTTGCTCTGTATTAACAATTTTACTGTCAATGAGAAAAGCCCCTAAAGGTTTGGAGCGTGAGGCCTGTTGCTTCTTGACAGCCTGTTCGATTTTTTCGGGGGGAATATCATTTTCGCGGGCTAAAATTTCACCGATTTGCTCACCAATCAGGTTGCTCTCAATTGATGTCCTGGGGATGAATATATGGATGTACTGACGCAGATATTGATTGCTGCCGTGTTCTTTAAAAAGATGAATGCCATTTTTGTCTACACGTGTGCCATAAGTTTTACCGCGTAGCTTGGTGCGATCTCTAAAGGTAATAGAAAATTCCTGGATGTTATCTGATACCTTGAAATTAGCCTGCTCGCTTTTGAGTAGAGTTTTATCCTGTAACCACAGTAGTGGGGTGGATAGATGCATTGCCTTGATGTCGGACATTTGTACGATGAGTGGGTCATCAGTCTGTCCCTTACTGAGGGTGATACTGCTTTCTTCTACACTGTATGCCTTAAGCTTGCCATCGATACGCCGACCATTAATATAAAAAATGGTAATGGGAGTGTTTACCAGAATCGGCGACTTTTCCCGGTCGCTTAACGGGGGTTGTGGCAGCTCGATAATGTCAGTCATACCTTTCTCACTTTCAATGATGGACGTTGCTAATAATAAGTCGGACTATGAACGTTGTTCTAAAACCCGGCAAGTAATATGGCAGATATTAATCGTTGCATAAGTGTTAACGGCCGTTTTAAATTAAAAAGCATGAAAAATAGTATCAATTTCATCAAACTATGCGAATACTTACGCAACGATTAATAGTTGGTCATTCCTTAGCGATTGCTGAGGGTAAAGGCATCTGCATGAATGTCATTCATTGATGCGCCAGCGAGGAAGGCCTTCTTTTTGGTGCTGTTGACCATTTCCGGATGGCCACACAAATAGACACAATAACCATCAAGATTTGGTATTTTGCTTAAGGCCACTTCGTTAGCGCGGCCTGCGTTAAAGCCTTGATTGTCTTCGCCAGAAATGCAAGCTGTATAGAAAAAATTGCTGTGCTGCTCAGCCAGTTTTTTGAGTTCACCAAGCAGATAAATTTTGTCGCGGCTACGGCTGCCATGGAAAAGATGAATTTCGCCCTTGTGGTTTTTGCTGAGAGCGTCATGAATGATCCCCCACAGTGGTGCCAGACCCGTGCCAGTACCAATCAGTAACAGGTTTTGCTCCGGTTTGTCGTCAATATAAAAACAGTCGCCGTGTGGACCGTCGATGTTGAGCTTGCCACCCATGGCAACCTGGTTGTGCAGCCAGTGACTCATTTTGCCATTTTCGATATGTTCGACATGCAGTTCGAGATAGCCTTCTTGTGGCAGGCTGGCAATAGAGTAGCTGCGTACCAAACCATCTTGGCGATGGATGTTGATAAATTGGCCGGGTAGGAAATTAAATTCGGATTCGGGTGTCAGGCGCAGGCGAATAATATTTTTATTAAAACATATTTTGCTGGCCACGGTTGCGGTTATTTGTGGTAGGGCATTGTCATCCGGGTCAACAAAGCTTAGGTCTTGTTTGGGCTTGCAGATGCAGGCCAGAAAATAGCCCTGTTTTTGTAGCTGGGGTTTAAGTCCCGTTTGTGCGTCTGCTGGAGGTGTCGTTCCGTCTGTTGCTTTGACAATACAGGTTTGACAGACGCCTGCGCGACAAGAGGAGGGCAGCTCCACGCCATGTCGACTTAAACATTCAAGTACGGATTCGTCATTTTTGCAATCAAAAGTTTGTTTTGAATATGTAATCTTTGCCATGGTATGAAATCTTTGTCCTGTTTTTCGAGTACGTTGTTACGAGTACTTTCAGCGATGACTGTTGCCTCAGTGACCAGGTGCGCGCAGCTGTGTCAGAGTGAAATAGGGCTGATTGCTATATATACCCATAGCGTTATGAATTTAGGGCGAATAACACGCCCTGTTTTTCCCATGGCAGCGTTAGATTTCCTCCTAATAGACCTGCTATTAGTCGTCAATCTGCCTTGCCACGGAAAAAACATGACCTATTATTCACACCTAAATTCATAACGCTATGGGTATAGCCATCTGTTTGGCATAGTTTTTCAATTCATCCAATATCGCAATTTCATCTTCGGTTCGCTCGGGTGTCTGGCGTAATTGCTCTAGTTCTGTCTGGTAGGCATCGAAATCAAGACGTGATTGCCTGAATTCCTGCCAGCGTTGTTGCTCTGCTTGGGTGAGTGTTTCAGGCCAGTTGCGGGCGCGCATGCGGAATAACATTTCTGGCAGGCGACTGTCGTTGAAAACCGGGCTGTAACCAACCAGTTCTTCGGCGGGCATGGCGTGGATGTGACTCATGCGTTCTTTGTCGTCATCGTTAAAAAAGGCACCGCCGTAGAGCATTTGATCAGGGTCGGTGCGTTTTTCAAATTTTGTTTCAG
>JAJRWO010000184.1 GCA_024276775.1 Gammaproteobacteria bacterium
ATGAACCTACGGGTAAAGAAAAAGTAATGAATATTAGTGATCGACACAAAAAAACACAACAGTTATGGCAATCGCTTAGTGACAACATAAATGACTACCTCACCCAGATCAGCCTGGGCGACCTGATTAATAAGCATAATAAACCCTCCACTGCTCAGTCAGCCAGTGATCGCCCTGACATTGATTCCTGGCCAGACGCACAACGTAAAAAGCACAGCCCCATTTTATAATTGCGTTATGTGAGTCTTTTTCAAAACGCTCGGTGACAAGCAAGGTAAGCTTGTTATTCAGGCCGCCAAATTCTGGAGACTTATCCAGGCTAGCCCAGCCTTTGCATACCAATACTACCAAACGGCTATTGAACTTGAAGAGCGGAATGTATATCCTTCCTTTTCCCGGCTCGCAATAACAATACAAGCATATCAACAATTGCCAAGGCCACAGTTTGAGAATTGGGTATGAATTATTTCGATATCGGCCTGCTACCCTCCGGACACTTGCACGGTTTTTCATCAACAATCGCTGATGAAACCGACAATAAAAGAGACGTTAGCTCTATCGAACGGGCATTTTCGCGCAGTGTGGGCGAGGGTCTATTTTCACTCGCGGCCATAAAAAGCGGTGCTGGTCTCTCGCCGTCGTTACAATACTGGCGCAATTTTGCCAGCCAGTATCTGAGTGAACGCTGTCTGTTAACCCCGGTAGAGCCACACCAACCTGAGCCTGTTGAACCCTTCACGGATGGCGAAACCGCCCCTCTCCTGCTGAGTGCCCCCCCTATGCGCGGAGCCGAATATCTCTCCGTTACGGTACTACAGGATCTGCGCAGCATGCTGGACCATTGGGTCTGTGAACAGATTCAAACATTTGCTGGACTTGATGCTTTTCTGGGCAAAAAGGCCCCGCACTGGCATCAAGTGGGTCGTGTCTGTTTTCATCTAGCAGAAAACAAAACTGACGTTGACTACCCCTTCGCCTTCATGGCAACTTATGCACCCGAGCTTTCGGCACAAGGTCGCGTTCGCCATCAACCGCTTAGCCGTGCCTTGCAGGAATATGCCGGAGCGAAAAATAAAAAAGCGTTGATCCATCTGCTCTCACCCGTACAGCTTACTGCTCAATCCAGTCCCGTTATCAAAGAGCTGGTTGACTCTGGCGACCTTTATCATCCACTGGCCTGGACACCCGCTGAAGCCTATCTATTTCTCAAAGATGCGGCGCTGTACGAACAGTGCGGCGTGGTGGTACGACTGCCTGACTGGTGGAAAAAACGTAGCCGGCCGCGGGTCAGCATCACCATTGGTGAAGGTAAAAAGAAGAACTTCAACGCCAATTCACTGCTTGATTTCAAGCTCCACATCGCCTTAGGTGATGAGTCGCTCAGCAAGGCCGAGTTAAAAAAACTGCTGGCAGCGGAAAATGGCCTCACCTTTATCAAAGGCCAGTGGGTTGAAGTGGATCAAGAAAAACTGAGTGAAGCTCTGGCTCACTGGAAAACCGTGGAGGCGGAAGCAAGTATGAGCGGACTTACTTTTGCGGAGGGGATGCGCCTGCTGGCTGGCGCACCTGCCGACCTGGCTCACGATGATATGGAAGAAAGCCGTGAATGGTCTTTTGTCCAGCCCGGCAAATGGCTTTCCTCACAACTGGAAGCGTTACGTTCACCCGCCCAAATGAAAGACGCCAATCCAGGCAAAGCACTCAAGGCATCACTCCGTCCCTATCAACAGGCAGGCGTGAACTGGCTGCGACTGCTCACCCGGCTCGGTTTGGGCGCATGCCTGGCGGATGACATGGGGCTGGGGAAAACCATGCAGATTATTTCTTTGCTGCTGGTCGAGAAAAAGCGTCTGAGTGAGCGCCCCGCCCTGCTGGTACTTCCCGCCTCCTTGTTGACCAATTGGCAGACCGAGTTGTCACGTTTTGCCCCTTCGCTACGCTGTCTGTTTTTGCACAGCTCCCAATTCAACAAAACATTTACTAAAAAAACACTGGCGGCGATGGCTGATGACCCCGCAGCCCTGAACAATATCGATCTCGTTTTAACGACCTATGGCACACTGATGCGCCAAGAGTGGTTGCAACAGCAAAGCTGGCAATTATTAGTGCTGGACGAGGCTCAGGCCATCAAAAACCCGGCTTCCCGACAGACCAAAGCCGTCAAAACAATCAAGGCCACATCGCGTATTGCACTAACAGGAACGCCGATAGAAAACCGTCTTTCAGATCTCTGGTCACTGTTCGATTTCCTCAATCCCGGTCTGCTGGGGTCGGCCAAACGCTTCAAGGGGTATGTAAAATCACTTGCCGAACGCGAACACGATCAATATGCACCACTGCGCAATCTGGTGAGTCCCTACATCCTGCGCCGGATGAAAACAGACCGTTCGATTATCAACGATCTGCCGGAAAAAACTGAACTTTCTACCTACTGTGGATTAAGTAAAGTCCAAGCAGCACAATACCAACATGCCGTCACCGAGCTGGCAGACGCCATTGAAAATCTCGACGGCATAAAACGGCGAGGTCTGGTGCTCGCCTACCTGATACGTTTCAAGCAGATCTGCAACCACCCATCGCAACTGTTGGGTGATGGTGAATATAACCCGGAACAAAGCGGTAAGTTTCAACGTTTAGCAGCGCTTTGTGAAGAAATTGCCTCACGCCAGGAAAAGCTGTTGGTATTCACTCAGTTCCGTGAAATGACCACACCACTGGCCGATTTTTTGGCACAGCAATTTGGCCAACCAGGCTTGGTTCTACACGGTGGCACCCCGATCAAACAACGACAAAAACGAGTTGAACGGTTTCAGGATGAAACCGGGCCAGCCTTTTTTGTTCTCTCTCTCAAAGCCGGTGGAACCGGCTTAAATCTGACGCAGGCGTCACATGTCATTCACTTTGATCGCTGGTGGAACCCAGCAGTAGAGAACCAAGCCACGGATCGTGCCTTTCGTATCGGCCAAAAGAAAAATGTGTTGGTGCACAAATTTATTTGCCAGGGGACAATAGAAGAAAAAATTGATACCTTGATCAATGAAAAAACAGCCCTCGCCACAGACATTCTCGAAGGCGGTACCGAGACGCTGCTGACCGAAATGGACAACGATGCCCTAATCGATTTAGTCTCACTCGACATCGAGAAAAGTCGAGTTTGACTTAAAAGGAGAACAATTAGATGGCTTATGGTAGATGGCCCAAATATGTATCGGTAGCACAACGGCAGGCTAAAGCTGCCAAAGCAATGCAAAAGCTGAATAAAAAAGGGCTGAAAGTTGAACCCATAAAAACTACAGGGCGCAAAATCGCACGCACGTTCTGGGGCGAGGCGTGGTGCGATCATCTGGAAAAATTCAGCGATTATGAAAATCGCCTACCGCGCGGACGCACCTATGTCCGCAACGGCTCGGTCTGTCACCTCGCTATATCAAAAGGTAAAATTAAAGCCATCGTCAGTGGCTCCGAACTCTACGATATCAA
>JAJRWO010000185.1 GCA_024276775.1 Gammaproteobacteria bacterium
GCACAGACTGGACTCGCCAAACAAACTCTGCCGCGTTCCAAGCCCGCAGCGGCCACCAAATGTTCAGTACTGATGGCCGTCTATGGATTATCGGCGGCAGGCAAGACAGCAGCCGTTATCTAGATGATGTCTGGTCAAGCAGTGATGGTATCAACTGGACACAACGTACCGCTAACGCACAGCCAAACAGCTATGGTGGCCGCTGGAACCATCAGAGTACCGCCTACGACGGCAAACTTTGGAGTATTGGCGGTCGCGGTGAAGCGGGACTGAAAAATGACGTTTGGTCTTTTAATACGCAAACAAATATCTGGACAGAGGTAACGGCAAGCGCCGAGTTTAGCCCCCGCAGCAAACATCAGGTCGTCACCTTCAACGATGGTTCAGGCGAAAAACTCTTCCTCATCGGCGGGGAAGCGCTTTTCGGTGCCTCAACACTTGTTGCATTAAACGATATATGGACCTCAACGAATGGGGTCGACTGGAGCAAACAAACCACCAATGCTAACTTCCCTGCCCGCCACTCACACCGTGTCGTCAAACACGATGGCGCGCTTTTTCTAATTGGCGGTATTGATTCCAACGGCAATAAGCTCAAGGATGTCTGGAAAAGTAGTGACGGTGTCAACTGGCGTCGTGCCTTTAGCAACAGCATATTTTTTCAATAAAACCTAGGCGGCCTCAGCAGTTAAAATCAATATGAATACAAGCGGGTATCGTATATCGGTATTACCCTAGCTTCCCAAGCTAGTGAGGCGGGTTCGACTCCCGCTACCCGCTCCACTTTTTTTTAAACAATAATTCCCCAGGTAAAGCGCGTCCATGGCGGTCTTCTGAAAACAACGCAATGCATCCTCTGGCGTGCAAACAATCGGTTCATCACGGACATTAAACGATGTATTCACCACCAGTCCATAACCACTCAATTTCTTAAAGTGCTTAATCAGTTTGTAGTACTGCGGATTGCTCTCAGCACTGACCGTTTGAATACGCGCCGTGTAATCCACATGAGTGACTGCGGGAATATCAGACCTGGCCTGGCTGGCCCGTTCAATGCCAATGACGGTTCGTTCTTCATCGCTAAGTTCAAGGCAACGCTCCGACCGAACCGGCGCAACCAGCAACATATACGGACTGGGCTGCTGTAGCTCAAAATAATCCTGTGCATCTTCTGCCAATACTGAGGGCGCAAACGGCCGAAATGACTCGCGAAATTTTATTTTTTGATTCATCACCGACTGGCTGTTGGCTGAACAAGGATTGCCCAGGATACTGCGATTCCCCAGCGCCCGTGGGCCAAACTCCATCCGCCCCTGAAACCAGCCAATAATCTTTTTATCCACCAGGGCCTGTGCCGCAGCCGCGATCAATTCGTCATCATTTAAGCGTTGATAAGCAACACCAGCCTGATTAAGTACCGCTTGAATATCGGCATCGCTAAACGCCGGGCCGAGATAAGCCCCTTGCATGGCATCAACCTTGGCAGCGGCGTGACGGGCACCTTGATGATGCAAGTGATAGCCCACTAAGGCCGCCCCTAAGGCACCACCGGCATCACCGGCGGCAGGCTGAATCCAAACACCGTCAAAGAGGTCTGAGCGCACCAGCTTGCCATTGGCAACGCTATTTAAGGCCACGCCACCCGCAAGGCAGATATTCTCAACGCCATACTCTTGTCGCAGCGAAGCCGCCATTTTTAATACCACCTCTTCCGTCACCGCCTGAATCGAGCGGGCCAAATCCATGTCCATCTGTGTAATCGCTGATGCGGGCTGACGCGGGCTGACGCGGGCCACGCGCAAACAGTTTATCAAAGTGCTTATTGGTCATGGTCAGACCGGTACAGTAATTGAAATAATGCATATCGAGACGGTAAGAGCCGTCATCGGCAATATCAATCAAATGCGTTTTAATCAGGTCAACATATTTTGGTTCGCCATAAGGCGCCAGGCCCATTAACTTATACTCGCCAGCATTCACCTCAAAACCGATAAAATAGGTAAATGCCGAATACAGCAGCCCCAGCGAATGAGGAAAATGTATCTCTTTGAGCGAACGAATGGCATTGCCTTCACCCAACATGACGGAGGTTGTGGCCCACTCACCCACCCCATCCATGATCAAAATCAGCGCCTTATCAAAAGGTGAGGGGTAAAAGGCCGAGGCCGCGTGAGAGAGATGATGCTCAGAAAACAACAATCGCTGACGCGGATCAAATTCCGGCGCCAGGCTTTTAAGCGCCTGCATCAACACACGTTTTTGAAACAATTTTTCCTTAAGCCAAACCGGCATGGCACGAACAAACGAGCGAAAACCCAACGGCGCAACCGCATGATAGGTTTCCAGTAAGCGTTCAAATTTGAGAAAGGGCTTGTCGTAAAAAACAATATTATCAAGCTGTTCCAGACCAATGCCAGCCTCTGACAAACAATACTCAATCGCCTGATGCGGAAAGTCAGCACAATGTTTTTTTCGATTAAAACGTTCTTCCTGCGCGGCGGCAACAATCACGCCATCCTTGATCAGGGCAGTAGCACTATCGTGGTAATAGGCGGAGACACCAAGAATCCACATGTCAGAACTGGTTTTTGAAATCGTCGGGCAGCCAGGATTTGTCCTGTTTCTGCCAATAACTGCTGGCCTGTTTATGCCTCAAGGCCAAGGCATCACGGCCGGTCATTCGAAACAACAATGACACCGGAGTAATCACCAAAAAAAATACCATGCCTAGCAATACCCGGGTATTGACAAAACCAAGCCAGTGGCCAATCCACATCCAGGCGCTCGCCAAAGGACGCAAACTATTGGGTGCTAACCAGGCCAGCACTAACGACACCAGCGCCGCTAATAACCACAGCCACAACACACCCGCATAAAAAAACGACCACAACGCCAGCAGTCCAAATACACTTGCCAGCACCACAGCAAACTGTCGCAAAAATCGCGTTGTTAATTCCATAGACCTCAGAATCACTTATACACAAGCCGAAAGTGGTGGTGGCTCCATTATAGCGAATAACAGCCCAGGCCAAGACTTTCATAACACCATTCACTTTCAATCAGTGACAGCAAAAAATAGCGCGCTGAAATTACTGGCATATGAAACCAAGCAAATAAAGTAACAACATCACCGTTGCTGTTCCAGCAATCAACATAAGACCAAGCACCATAACGACCATTGCCAAACGCATTTGAATGCCTATCCTCAATCACTCTTTAGAAGAGCCATCATCATACATCAATTGCAGCGGTTGATGACAATCGGGGCAATAGGTATATTTGGGCAATTTATCCGCCGGATCAAGAATAATATCAACCGCCTTTGAGCACTCAGGACAGTTGCAATGGGCCTTTTCCAATACTGTTTCTGCCTTATATTTCATAAAAGCCATCACCGGCCCAGCCACCAGAAACAGCAGTGGTAAAAAAAAATGGGCAATGGGGATAAACGCCGTCATCAAGGCCAGCAGCCAGGC
>JAJRWO010000186.1 GCA_024276775.1 Gammaproteobacteria bacterium
AAGAGGACGGGCTCAATTCGCTATTAACCATATAGCTAAACTCTATCGAGCTGAACAAAACATCAAAAATTTACCCGCAGATGAAAAGTTCAACATTCGACAAGAAACATCAAAACCCTTATTAAAGGACTTTAAGGGCTGGTTGGATAAAACAATTTTGCAAGTGATGCCCAATCTGCGATTGGAACAGCCGTTCAATACAGCTTGAATCAATGGGATAAACTGAATGGATATGTCAAGAGTGGCCATGAGAGGTGGCCCCCATCGTCAAGACAAAAACCACCTGAGTTTAAGTTGTACTTTCCACTTCACATACAGCTGCACGGTTCTGCCCCGGTTCTGCCCCGGTTCTGCCCCGGTTCTGCCCCGGTTCTGCCCCGGTTCTGCCCCGGTTCTGCCCCGGTTCTGCCCCGGTTCTGCCCCGGTTCTGCCCCGGTTCTGCCATGGCCTCTGGCGCTGTGCGTAGAGCGTTGAACGCGCCACCCCGGTTAACTCGCATTGGCGAACCAGCGGAATTTCGTGTTCCCGCTCAAGCCATGATTGGCGCTTCATGGCAGGCTGATCCCGGACTTTTTTTCAACCAGTCCAGTTCCATCTTCAGCTGACCGATCTCGCTAAACAGCTTCTCCGGCTGTTGGTGTTCGGCAGCAGGCTTGGGACCTCGCTTACCCTCAAACAGACTCTGCGCCTGAATCGCCTTCTTCCACTGACCCACCTGCACGGGGTGAATCCCATACGCCTGACCAATCTCGTTGATTGTCTTCACACCTTTGAGTGCTTCAAGACCCACTTTCGCCTTGAACTCTGCGCTGTGTACCTTGCGTTTCTTCTTCTCACTCATTACTTATATCCCAGATTATCAGGTACAGCTTAAACTACTGTCTGGAATCTGGGGTCTACTTTAGACGCATGGATTTGAGGCCGTTCAGGACAATTGCATTACAGCAAAAACAGGCACTTTAACCAACGTAGTCATGGCTGTACAAGCCTATAACTCGCCCCTTCGCATAGCTTACCCAGCAGCAGGGTCTCGGCTATTCTATATTCATTGATTGAATGAACTTATCCGCTTCACTGATAGACTTTTCCATTTCTTTTATTAAACGGGAAACATTACCTTCAATTTTACTGAGTTCTGGCTGAAGTGATGAAATTGCTTTAGCATTCAGGTTGTGTTTTAAAAATAACACTTGGTCTTTAAAGGCAGCGAGCACCGGTTTCATCTTCGATTCTGCTTTTTTCATACTGCTGATTAGTGTTGAGTATTGGCTTTCGGTGTTTCGTAATTTTCGCTCACTGCTGCGACGTAAATTAGCATTGCTGTATTGCTGTATTTCTTCTTTCCACTCTGAAAACAGGGCTTAAGCAACGTCTTCAATATCGCTGATGCGATCGCTGACTTCTTCAGCGGCGTCCTTGCTGTTTTCGTATTTATCGTTAAGTTCGTTGTATTTATCTTCCAGGTCGCCACCATCAATATTGAGCACATGACTGAATTTTTCCAGTGCCGATTTAAATTCTTCTTTGCTTTCTTGTTGTGCGTCTCTGGCGTCTTCAACACGGTCAACCAGAATATCGCGTTTATGTATACCCACCTTTTCCATCGCACTGTAATAGGTGCTGGCGCAGCCAGAAAGCACAAATGCTGACAGTAATAGAATAAAGCTGTTTCTGAGTAACAAAATTGTTTTCATCTGTTCAGGTTACCTGTTAGTTGAGCAAGCAGTTATTGCCAGGGTGCGTTGATTTTATCGTGTTTGAAATAGAAACACACGTGAATAAATGTAATACTTTATACCGACAGATTCAATCTGTATTGCAGATATCTGCAAGCTGCGCCTCGTTGCGAAACGCCACCGTAATGCTAAATCCGTCAAAACAATCTTGACAGTGACTCAGGGTTAGGTTAGGCCAACACCAAGCATTTCAACGCAACCTGGCATTGACTCACCTTGCACAGCAAAATGTTGCCTATTGCCTCTACTGAACGGCTTGGCCACACAACAGAGGCTGACGAATGACAACATCATCGAACGACTTACTTAGCCAGGAATGGGCGGCTCTGCACCACCATCACGAACGCTATGACCGCTATGGCCTGTTGATCAAACTAACAGCCGTATTGACCGGCCTTATTTCAATTGGGCTGGCCATGAACGTTTGGCTGGCACTGATGTTTATATGGGTATTGTGGCTGCAAGAAGGCATCTGGCGCACCGTCCAGGCCCGTACCAGTGAGCGCCTGCTAGCCATTGAAAAGACCATGGCTGACTCTGGCGACCTGCCCGCCATGCAGTTTTATTCAAGCTGGGAGGTCGTCCGCCCGGGCACCCTTGGCCTGGTTAAAGAATATCTGCTTAATGCGATACGACCAACAGTGGCCTACCCATACCTGATATTACTGGGTATTGAAATAATATACCTGTAGCAGCGCTAATATGGCCTGAATTTGGATTGCCTATTGTTGGCAGGCGTTATATTTTTACGGATACTTGAAATAGCGGGTCTCTTAGCCTATGCCTTGCCTTGATCAGGCCTTTTCAAGTAAATAGATATATTGACCGTCAATGACACTGGACTCAAGCAAGCGGTGTCCTGTCTGAGCGGCAAAGGCTGGAAAATCAGATCTTGAACCTGGGTCAGTCGCAATCACACGCACCCGCTCACCGCTTTGCATAGACTTGAGCGCCTGTTTCAGTTTTAGAATCGGCATGGGACAATCCAGACCGCTGGTATCAAGTTCTTGCTTTATTTGTTCAGCCATCGGCTATCCCAATCTTTCGATATAGAAATGAACGAGCAATGATATCATTGTGTCCAACACAACTCATTGCATTATCAACGCAGGTCACCGTGGCTATTTTTTGAAAATGTCGATTTTCCACAAACATCTTTCACCGTCCTTAATGGTGCTGTTTTTTTGCGCTATTATGGCAGTCAGTGGTCTTTTTCTGTCGTTCAAACTGACCGCATCTGAACTGCCCGATTTGGGGGATTCTTCAGCCAGCATACTGAGCACTGAAGATGATTATCGACTCGGCCAAGCATTTATGCACAGCCTGCGCCAGAATATCGATATCGTTGAAGACCCTGGGTTAAATTCGTATATAAATTCACTCGGTTATCGCTTGCTATCTGCCGCCAACACATCGTCGCCGTTTAACTTTTTTATTGTCAACGAACCAAGCATCAATGCCTTCGCTGGCCCGGGTGGGTATATCGGGATTCACTCGGGACTAATCCTAGCGACAAAATCCGAGGGCGAACTGGCCGCTGTCATGGCCCATGAAATAGCGCATGTCAGCCAGCGTCATCTGGCCCGCGCTTTTCAAAAAGCCTCTTCGGCCCAGATTCAGACCTTTGCCGCGATTCTAGCAGCCATTCTGTTAGGTTCGCCCGAACTGGGGACAGCAATGATTGCCACGGCCACCGCAGGGAGTATCCAGCAACAACTTAATTTTACCCGCGACCATGAGCGTGAGGCAGACAGAGTGGGTATCGATATTTTGGCCAACTCCGGTTTCGAGCCTGATCACATGTCAGGGTTTTTCTATCGTTTGCAAGAGGCCTACCGTTATATGGAAAGCAACTTGCCTGAATTGCTCAGAACTCATCCGGTCACCCCCAGCCGCATTGCAGACGCCCAAAACAGAGCGCGCCAATACCCTCAAATAGACGAGCAAACCTCAGCGGGATTTCCCTTCATACAAGCCAAACTGCGCAGCTATGACAAGGCTAGCCAAGCCCGAAATATAAAAAGGCTTGAGGTTAAACAGGCAAGCGCTCAGGCATTATCTATCGCAGAACAATATGAATACGCTCTGTTGCTACTGGCAACAGGTAAATTTAAAACCGCCGATAAGATAACCAACAAATTACTCGATGAAACCAAAGAGTCTGCGATATACATCGCCCTTAAGGCACAGATTGAAATGGCAACACGACACCCTGACGCCGCTGTGGCACGCCTGCAGCAGGCGCTATTGCTGTTCCCCAACCAGCCGCAACTAAGCACTCTATATGCTCAGGCGCTTATTGATTCGGGCCAGCCGAAAATAGCCGCCAATCAAATCCGTACATTGATTCAGCAACAACAAAAATTTATTCTGCCCAGCTACTATCAATTACTGGCCAAAGCAGAGAGTGCCGCAAAAAGAAACAGTAATGCCCACGTAGCCATCGCCAACTATTATTATATGATTGGCCAAACGCGCGCGGCAATCGAACAGCTGGAGGCCGCGCTAAAACAACCCGACAATACGTCTTTTCAAAACAGACGCATCAAGGCTCAGCGAGACAAGCTCAAACGCGAATTGCTAGAGACAGAACATAAACCCACCCACTAATCCATTCCAAAAAAACAGATGGTATACAGAAATAATGATAGGGCACACCCAAAAAATACCCACTTAAACTACGGATAAAGCGAATGTTTTTAGCAGCACTCTTTATCCACGTACAACTGATTTTGTTATAATTAAGCATTGACCAAAAACAACAATGAATTAAAATTGGTCTATGTGATTGGGTTTAAGGATAAAGATAATGACCAATAAAACTGCTGCGACGGTGATAACCATCGCTATACTCTGTAGTGGCTGTGCTTTAACACCTACCGCTGAATCCAATCGAGTCGCCACGGCGGTCTCAAAAACGACTGAACAAGCCGTTTCTCAAACGTCTACAGCATCAGCCCCACAACCAGCATGGGCAAACAATGAAAGC
>JAJRWO010000187.1 GCA_024276775.1 Gammaproteobacteria bacterium
AGAATTTAATGCGGGGTCTTCTTTTGAGTCACAATAAATCCGATTTTGTGGAAAATCAGTCTCACCATGCCTAACCAAAATCACCCGAGTGGCCTTCTCTTTTTCTCTCACCCGGCTGTCACCTCAATCGTATTTATTACCCACACAGCAACACCACTATGTAAGCTGATCACTTCACTTATTCTGAATCAGAAACTTCAGCCTTCGGATCTTTTGAGTTATGCTCAACCCAACGCTTTTCGCCCGCCGTTGTTGTTTCACACTTCCAAAATGGCGCACGCGCCTTTAAATAGTTAATAATGAAACGACAAGCATCAAAAGCATTGGCTCGATGTGCTGACCAAACAGCCACTAGCACAATCGCATCATTAGGAAACATCTCTCCGTAGCGATGCACAACCAAGCTATCAACAATATCCCAGCGCTCAGCAGCTTCAGCACAAACTTGCTCAATATGCTTTTCAGTCATACCTGGGTAGTGCTCAAGCGTCATAGAAACAACATCTTCACCGTCATTAAAATCACGCATAGTGCCAACAAAAGAAACAACACCACCATGTTTGCCCCGCGGCAATGCATCTTGAAACGTTTGAATGACCTGCCCCGGCGCAAACGATTCTTGCTGAACAATAACCTTCACCTCATCACCCCCCGGTTACAGGCGGGAAAAACGCCAACTCATCACCATCCTTCAGGACCGTATCAGCATCAGTGTATTCCATATTCACTGAAATCAATGTGCTATCAGGAATTGATTGGCCATCTGTCACTTTGGCCCATACTTCCGATACGGTTGCTGAATCACCATCCAGTTCAAGCGCCTCATCTGCACGCCCCATCCGATCACGCAAACTCGCAAAGTATTTAATAGAAATATTCACCATTCAAAACTCCAAAACTGTTTAGACGTCACGCTGCCAGGTACCAGACTTACCACCCGATTTCGCCAACAAACCAATACCATCCATCACCATGCCACGATCAACAGCCTTACACATATCGTAAATCACCAGTAAAGCAACCTGAACCGCCGTTAACGCTTCCATTTCAACACCCGTTTGACCTTTACAACGCACTTTCACCAAACAATAAACAGCGTTTTTGTCAGGTTCCGCAGTCAAATCAAGCGCGACATTGGTCAGCATAATTGGATGACAAAGTGGCACCAAGTCCGATGTTCTTTTAGCCCCCATAATCCCCGCAACACGCGCAATGCCAAGCACATCACCCTTTTTGTGATCGCCCTGCATAATTCTTTCCAGGGTTTCAGGCTGCATAAAAATACGGCCTTCAGCAACGGCTTCTCGTTGGGTCTCAGCCTTTCCGCCAACATCAACCATATGGGCTTCACCGGAAGCATTAAAATGGGTTAATCCACTCATCTTTCAAACTCTCTAGTATTTTAGATTAAGTACACAAGCGCTCTATCACTAAACGATGATAAAGAACAACGACCAAGCGTCTGTTCTCGGACAGACTCCTGGCAAGAACAATAAAAATTAGCCACCAATTTGAGTCATACTGGATCGGCCGATGCTATTGACAGATACTTGCTGCTCAGAAGATGCCTTTTTAGACTCAAAACCATCTTCTTCTTTTTCATCAAACGCTTGTCGAAACACTGATACAATTTCATCGTCCGTACCCCCCTGGCGAATCATCTCTCGCAAACTAAACTCTTTGTCCGAATAGAGACAGTTACGTATATTTCCATCTGCCGTTACCCTGATGCGGGAGCAATTTCCACACAAACTCCGAGTAAATGCAGGAATAACAGCAATTTTTCCCACATGACCCTCACCCTGAAATATGTGATGCTCGGTCCGCGTCCCCTCAGCAAGTTTAATGCCTGGGTAAAAGCCCTCTATTTGTTTAACCAGGCTCTCGGCACTTGCAAAGTGGCCACCACTCTCCCATATTTGATGGCCATCAAATGGCATAAATTCTATAAATCTAACGGTTAACCGCTGATCAATGGCTAAATCTGTAAAAGTCCTTAACTCACCTTCGTTAAAACCTCGCATCAGCACCACGTTGACCTTGACTCTGGGAAATCCCATATCCAAAGCAAGCTGAATACTGTCTTTAACTTTTTCCAAACCTTCACGCCGTGTGATACGAACAAACTTCTCCGCGTCCATTGTATCCAGACTGATGTTAACACCCGTCAAGCCCGCATCCCTCAACTTCTGCGCATAACGATCAAACAGTAAACCATTGGTGGTGAGGTGAACCGCTTTTATCCCTGGCGTGGCAGCAGCACCCGCAACCAGCTCAACAATATCCTTTCTAACCAATGGCTCCCCACCCGTAAAGCGGACTTTTTTTATCCCCATACGCCCCAGAATGCCGATAATGCGAAGCACCTCGTCACCCTGCAATATCTTTTCTTTGCCTTGAAAATCGACACCTTCCTCAGGCATGCAGTAGGTACAGCGGAGATTGCATTTCTCCGTCACTGCTATTCGGACATAATCAAAAGTCCTGCCAAAGCGATCTTGCAACGGTGGCAAAGCATCCTGCGACGGTACTAGTACATGAGTCTGCACTTGAGTTGTGGAAGCATTATCCACTCGATCTTCTTGATTTGTTTTCATACTAGACTGGCTGACAGCCCTCACAATCATTCTCAACACCAACAGAAATCTATTGGCCATTCACAGCAAGCACCACATACAGACTTGCCAGCCTTTTATGTCTAACGTAAAACCAATGATAGACAACTCCCGGTCTAAACTAAGCATTGGTTGCTTTATACAAACACTCATAACGATTACAAATCGTACATTCTATATCGACGAGCAAACAAAAGAACTTAACCCACCACCAATTATGCAACCACTGCCAAACCGGAGAGATAGCATCATAACCAATCACCCGATAGCAAACAACCAGCACCTTAAGGGGACATTCTCTCTGACACCACATTCAGACCATCACAAAAAACATACAACACAGCACTATTGACAGTCCAAATGTTTTGGGTAGAGTTGGCCTGACAAATCAAATACAATCACAGTGATATAAAACCAATGAAAATAAACAACCCTCACTCATCCGGTAGATGGGACTGCCTCAGCCCGCTTGAAATAGCCCGTTCACACCCATCTGTAGCCACCTATAAAAATAAAATTTATGCTTTTGGCGGTGGTGGTCCAAACTTCAAAAGCCTAAACGCCACCATTTGCTTTGATCCTCAAACTGGCCGCTGGCAAAAACGTCAAGACATGCCCACTTTGCGCTCAGGCACTGTTGCCGCCACTATCAACAATAAAATCTACGTAATGGGCGGAGGCTTTCGCCAAGAGGACGGTATGTTCCGTTTTCTAACAACCGTAGAGGTTTATCATCCCGATTCTGACAAGTGGGAAAAAGGCCCTGACCTGACGATGCCTCACGATTACCCAGCTGTTGCAGTACTGGACAATTCAATCTATGTCATTGCTGGCCATCATCCAGACGCAACCCAAGGCGGCCCCAAGACCGACCCTGGCTTTAACTACTGCGAACGCCTCGATACCGAAAAAAACCAATGGCAGGCCATCGCCCCCCTGCCAACACCACGCTTTGCTTTATCAGCGGTGACCCAAAACGGCCAGATCCTGGCGATGGGAGGTGTTGCTTTCCGGCCAGAGGGCTTTAACAACTTCACGACGATTGAAATCTACGACCCAAGCAGTAACACTTGGTCAAGCCAAGACAGCTTCAGCCTGCCGTGGCCAGCAGCAGGCCTTGGCAGCGCCAAACTTGGCAGCGACATTTACGTCTTTGGTGGCTACAGCGATGACGACATCCACAACAGAACCGCTCGCTATGACCACGAAGCGGGTTCATGGCAACAAACGACGCCACTTCCTGCTCCCGCTTGCGCCATGGGCGTCACCGTCTGCGACAACGCAATTTATGCCGTTGGCGGCTGGGCAGATGACGGCCGCACACCCATCGACGTTTTTTATCGCTACACTTTATGAGCACAACTGAGCTCAGCAACGGCCAACTTAATCGCTACAGCCGCCACATACTCCTGCCAGAAATTGATCTGGCAGGACAAGACCGCCTCAGCCAAGCCAAAGCCGTTATCATTGGTGCAGGCGGGCTTGGCTCGCCCGTTGCCATGTACCTGGCCAGCAGCGGCGTTGGCCACATCACGGTTTTCGACGACGATCACGTCGATCTTGGTAACTTACAACGACAAATTGCCTTTACTCACAGCAATATCAATAAAAACAAAGCAGAGTGCTTACAAAACACTCTGCTAGCACTCAATCCTGACATTCAAGTTGAAGCGATATATCACCGCGCCGACAAAGGTCAACTCGATCAAATCGCAAATGATTCAGACATCTTGATAGACTGCTGCGACAACTTCAACAGCCGATTCACCATCAACCAAGCCAGCCTCGATCATAAAATCCCACTTGTAAGCGGTGCAGCAATCCGTTTCCAGGGCCAAGTTTCTAC
>JAJRWO010000188.1 GCA_024276775.1 Gammaproteobacteria bacterium
AGTGTCATTAATAAAAAAATGAACGTTTTTAAAGCCGGGATTATTTTCATTTTTCAGTCCTAAATATCATAACGAGGGTAACAGTCACAAGCACTTACAAAGAATGTAGCACACCCTGGGATTATAAATGCCATTTTCGACTATATTGGAAGCGCCACGACTCAACTGAGCCGACATCAACTTTGAACAAGATGCTCTGACGCCAAAATAAACGATAAAAGGCCGCTTATTGAGCGGCCTTTAAAATCCAGGCAACTCGCTGGCGGTGTCTAGAAACCATACACCAAGGTAATGGCCGTTTCCCGGTCAACTTTTTCAATACTCACCGGCACATCAGAAACATGCTTAATGGTATAGGTGATTTTCATGGCCAAACTGCCATTGATCTGTGATTTAAGGCCTGTCACAGACTTGGAAATAGTCACGTCTTCACCAATTTCCGAGCTTAGCTCTTCAGTAAACATCGATGTATCACTAATTTTCCAGCCAAAATTACCCGCCAAACGCATCGCCGTCTCATCTGTGCGAGTACCCGCATCATCTTTACTTTGACGTGCACCAATACCTGCTTCAAGACTCAAGGTCAGGTCTTCCTCTTTAATGGCATGCCGACCATAACCAATAAATTCACTGGCGCGCCAGTCATAACCACTAAAGCGATCATCGTCATAGGTCGCCATACCAAAAATATAATCAAGCTCTGTTAGTTTATAATTGGTTTTACCTGTCAGGCCATAACGTTCGGCTGTCGTTACATTTTTATCCTCAGTATTAAGTGCATCCAGGCTCAGCTCATGTTTCCATTTATCACGCTCGTTAGAGGCCTTCGCCTTTGCATTAATCGTTTGGGTGTCGGTATTGCCGCTGGTTGACACCAATCCCAGTTCAGCTTCACCCGCCCATTCTGAAACCCCTGATTCAGCCATCGCTGAGCCAGCCATTACAACACTACCCAGAATGACAGCACTTATTTTTTTCATATGGTTTATTCCCAATATAATTTTCAATAGATAAACAGAAACGTAATTCTATTACCTTACCAAAACAGTCTCAATCAGTAATACCTGAATTCGTATAATAATTTACAAAGCTGCCTATTGCCTCAACAACCCGGTTGGATGATCATCTTTATCTATCAGGTAATGGTTCAGCAGCCATGACCGGGCATCCTCAGCATCCTGTTCAAACCAAGCCTGCGCCGAGCCAAGCCGGTAACTGTAGCCCCACTCATCCATATCAGCAAACATGCGCTGGCGGCCACACTCCAGAAGATGATCTGACAATATAACCTGCATATAATTGACACCGTTTTCCTCATCGTAGCCACCACCGGCATCTGTATGCAGACCATCACGACGCTGCTGATCCATACAAATATAATGACAGGCCTCATGCATGGCTGAATGCAGCGGTGTGTCGGCCCTGACCAGCAGGCGGTTGGCGATCAGACCGGCTTCGCTGTCACCCCAGAAGCTACCGGGGATATTATCACCTTCGGCCACCCACTCCAGCACCATGTTATAGCGGGTTAGTAAGCCGATCAAACCCTTCACTTCAATCTCGCCGCACATCAAAACCATTCGTTTGCCCTAAACTTTATATCCAGGATGTTATTTTACCCTGCAATCAGTACTAGCAACTGGACAAATCCAGCCCTATCCTGCATATTTCAGGGCTTATTTTGCGATATAGAATATGTGAGGTTTTGATGTCTGAGTCATGGGATAAAAAAGAGAGTAGTGGTGACAACTGGGACCTGCCCGAGGGCATGGACCCAATGCGCGTCATGCAAGTTGCTTCGGGCTATTGGCAATCGTGTGCCTTGCATGCGGCTAATCGCCTGGATATTTTCAATCGCCTGGATGGCCAAGCCAAAGACCTGGAGACCCTGGCCACAGAAACCGAGGCCGACAAACGCTGCCTGGGTGCCCTGCTCAGCGCACTGGTTTCTATGGACTTTCTTGATCGTGATGGCAATGTGTTCAAAAACAATTCCTTCGGCCAAACGTTCCTTACCAACACCAGTAAATTCTATCAAGGCGGCATCGTCTATATGTTTGAAAACTGGTACGAAGCCTGGGGCGGCCTCTACGACACGGTCAAGACCGGTAAACCATCGGCGCTAATGCATCAGGAATACTCCGACCAGGAAACCCGGGATTACATGATGGGCATGCACAATCGTGCGCTGTCGCAGGCTGATGTCCTCACCCGTTTGTTTGACCTGAGCGGCAAAAAACAGTTGATGGATGTGGGCTGCGGCCCTTCCACTTTTTCTATCAAATTCTGTGAAAAATATGACGGCCTCAATGCCGTTGCTATGGATAGAGAGCAAAACCTCAAAATTGCCAAAGAAATTGTCGATCAATATGACATGCAGAACAGGGTTGAGTTGCGCCCCGGCGATTACAACACCGATTCCCTCGGCGAAGGCAATGATGCCATGCTGCTCTCGTCCATGACCAACCAGGAATCACCGGAGAACATCAAAAAACTGCTGCAAAAATGCTATGACTCCATGAACAAAGATGGCGTCATCATGATTCAGGAACAACTGCTACACGCGGATAAAAAAGGCCCACAACTGGCCGCCCTGATCGGTGTCAACCAGATTATCAATACTGTTGGTGGCGCATCCTACTCAACCGCAGAAATGGAAGAGATCCTGAGTGAAGTGGGATTTGTCGACGTTAAATCTGAGCAAATGGCGGCACCAAGCCCGTTCATTATGGTTAGCGGTTACAAGCACTAAGGAATAAAAATCATAAGCAGGTGATCATCATTATTTTAATACCCTTTTCGCAGAATATTTTTTGACCTTCAAGGCGCTGTGAAGATGAATATAGCCAGCGATGTGATCGTAGCCGCGATGCAGAAGGCTGGAAAACAAACAACAAAATGTTAAAATAATTGTGATCACTTGCTTGTAACGAAAGTGGATATTCTCCATTCCTAACGTGACTTGATCGGCCGAATACGGATCAACTTGCTGAGAGATTGATTGAGCTTATTTTCAATGTTCTTTTTGGAATTAAGAAACTCTATCACTGGTATATTAGCGTCTGAATAATTAACAAATACTGAGGCAGGCAAGTCCACATCGGTAATATACACGGGATAAGACTTACCGCTTTGACGCTGCACTATGATGTGTTTGGCAACTTCTTCAAACAAACCACCGCCATATTCCAGTGATGAGAATTCACGTTCACCACAATAAACGGTGAAGCCTGCCCTGTCACCCTCATCATGAGAGACAATCACCTGGATGCTGAAATATGCTTTTCTGGCATTCTGATCAGGTGATTTTTCAGCCACCTGATATTTTCCCTGCCGATTACGAACAATGCAGTAATATTCCACATTAATATCATTGCCTCTTTTCGCATCGCTGCC
>JAJRWO010000189.1 GCA_024276775.1 Gammaproteobacteria bacterium
AATGATATCGGCACCGGCCTCAAGGTATTCCGTGTGGATAGCCTTGATGATATCGGCTTGGGTCAGTACCAACAGGTCGTTATTGCCTTTCAGATCAGAGGGCCAGCCAGCAAAACGCTCGCCGCGATAATCGGCTTCTTCTAACTTGTACCGCTGGATCATAGTGCCCATGGCACCATCAAGGATGAGGATTTTTTGCTTAAGTAAGGACTCTAAATTTGCCATTTTTTCGACACGCTTTACACAAAAGTCGGCCATTTTAACATGAACGGTGAATAAGCCTGCGTTAGAATCATCGGCTGTTTATTTTGGTGGCTTCAGCGCCACGATGGTGCATCACAGAAATTTGAGGACAATAAACCCGAATCATTATCTCAATTTTTTTCTCACATACCGTAAGCCTTATTCCTGATAACTCTACTCTGCCCAATAGTTCAACGTTTGTTTAGCAGCATCGGTCGGGGCATCGTTAAAGCGTAACAGAATTTTGGCCATTTCACGTTCGGTTTCTGAGGCCGCTGGGCTAAGCCAGATTTTCGTTATTCTGGGTTTATCATTCGGGCGGATTTTTTTATCCATATTTTTGATGGTGCTGGCCAGCAGGCGCTCATTGTCTGTTGATGCGCTATCCCTGCTGATGTCGTCCAGCGTCATCTGTGCATTTTGATCTGGCTTGGCATCAAGCTTAAGTATAATTCCGGCCATTTGCTCGATAGCGAGGCGGGTGTCTGCCGCTTGGGTGATAGAGCACACCCCCAGGCTGGTAGAAAACAAAACGGCTAACGTCAGTGTCCTTATTTTCATCGATATTCCTCTTAAAAATGACGCCCAACACGTTAACGCCGCAACAGAGCGCAAGTCAAAATTTGGTGTGGGAAATAGAAAAGCACACAACCCCGCCCTCTCTCACCGTTGGCGGGGCCTGTGCCACTCTCTACGCGCCTCTCTTTGCTCACGCGTCCGCTCGCAGCTCTCTTGTCTGGCCTTCACTTTCACCAGATCAACCACTCACGCCACCCATTTTAACAGCTTCTCAGATGGCCTTGCAATTGAAAACGACTGATCCGAAGCATGGTTTTGTCAGGAATCGGCTAGAATAGCCCGCTTGGGTGCTACACGCATTTGCCCTGTAGCCATTTTCGCTGTTTTTATTTTTTATTAAGACTATGAACTCACAAGCTAAGTGGCCTGCATGGCGACGTAAACTCAAGGCCTTCGTCGAGGCCGCCCCGACACAGAAATTCATCATCAGCCTGATTTTGATCAACGCAGCTATTCTCGGACTACAAACCGATGCGGGCATCGTTGGCCAATGGGGCGACCTGTTACACCGCCTTGATCTCATCATTCTCAGTGTCTTTGTGGTTGAGATTACATTGCGCTTGGTGGTGCATCGTCTCAGTTTTTTTCGCGACCCCTGGAGTGTGTTTGATTTTCTAGTTGTCGCCATTGCTTTGGTGCCAGCCTCTGGCCCGTTCGAAGTGCTGCGTGCGTTACGGGTACTACGAGTGTTGCGTTTGCTGACGATGGTGCCCTCGATGCGCAGGGTCATCGCCGGCATGCTGAAGGCCGTTCCTGGACTGGGTTCGGTGGGTGCCATCATGAGCATCATTTTTTATGTTTCAGCGGTGATGGCCACCAACTTGTTTGGTGAAGCCTTTCCCCAGTGGTTTGGTAGCCTGGGAGCAAGCGCCTACACCTTGTTTCAAATAATGACACTGGAATCCTGGTCGATGGGAATCGTCCGCCCAGTCATGGAGATTTATCCTCATGCCTGGCTATTTTTCCTGCCATTTATATTAGTTGCCACCTTTACCATGCTGAACCTGCTAATGGCAGTGATCGTCAATGCAGTGCAGGATGTGCAGCAGGCTGAGCTGGAACATACCCAGCACAATATCACCGCCAAGGTGGATACTGAGACAGAAGTGTTACGACAAGAGTTACTCAATTTGCGTGGCGATATGAAGGAAATCAAAGCGTTAATCAAGCGACAGTTGTGATCAAGCGTTTGGGGGTGAAGCCTCATGAAAAGTGGGGTAAGATAAGTCAAAAAAACAATATGTCACATGACAAATGTGATAGAGACAGCTGGTTTTTTAGGGTTAACAACACGCGAGAGAATAGAGATATGCTCAACAATTTTAGAATTATTAGCCTGATCGAAGGGCTTTCATTCCTGGTGCTGCTATTTGTTGCCATGCCGCTTAAATACTACTGGGGTTACCCCCAGGCGGTATCTGTCGTGGGTATGACCCACGGCCTGTTATTTATTGCCTATGTTGGTTTTGCAATGATGCTTGGGCAGCGTCAAGGCTGGTCTGATCGTTTTGTGTTTATGGTCGTGTTGGCAGGAATGCTGCCATTTGGCTGTTTTGTGTTGGCGAAAAAACTCAAAAAAGAAACCGATCAAGCAGCCGCCTAAGCGATTGAAAAAATAAAAAGCCTGCTGTCAGCAGGCTTTTTTGCATCGTGAGGAATAACATACTCGTGGCGTCTGAGGTTTAGGTCAGCAAAGCAGCCGCTCCGCCAACAGCCATAAACACCCCTATTACCAACACCATCCAATCTCCCTGTGATCCCGGCTCCAGTGTTGATTGATGCTTATGTTGTGGATTATAGTAGACCTGCACTCTTGCCCCAACCGGGTACTTTCTGACATAGGTTTGAGAAAATTCGGGCAATGGCTGGGTGCCACTGGGAAACTCAAAGCTGCTGCGCAAGGTTTCGTCGTTAATATCATAGCGATAGGCAATATGAGGTAACAAATCATCTTGCTCAGAACTGAGTTTTGATACTTCGATAACCCCCTCCACGCTTGGCCAGTTTCTAACCTTTTGCGAGCGTCCTAATATCTGCCAGCCCCAGATAGTAATGCCGATGCCGCCGAGTGTCACCAAAGCAAGAAGGATAAAATAGGGATTCAATGTTGTTCCTTGGACGTTATTTTTGCAATCACAAAATAAGGGGTAGAATCGCTGCCATTATAGGGCAGATACTAGGAAAGGAGCAAACAACATGCAAATTGAAAAAGATAAAGTAGTGACGGTACATTACCGTGTCAGTGAACCACAAGGTAGCGTGATTGAAGATTCGCATGATGATGAACCGCTGATTTATTTGCATGGCTACAATGCAATGGTTCAGGCGCTGGAAGCTGCCATGCTAGGCAAAACTGAGGGGGATAAGGTTTCAATGACGGTTGAAAATGCCTATGGTGAACGTGAAGAAAATCAGCAACAGCGCGTCTCTATCAATCACATTATCCGTGAGGGCAAATCAAAGCTAAAACTAAAACTAAAACCGGGCATGATGGTGTATCTCGATACCAAACAGGGAAGTCGGCCTGTAACGGTAGTGAAGGTAGGATTGAAATTTGCTGATGTCGACACTAATCATCCTTATGCTGGCAAGCGCTTGCAGTTTGATGTTGAGGTGCTCAAGGTGCGTAATGCCACAGCGGATGAAATCAGTCATGGGCATGTCCACGGCGAAGGCGGCGTGCAGCACTAATACCCAATTAATAAAAGGATTCGAACTTTATGTATATCGCGATGAACCGCTTCAAAATTAAACCTGGCTGCGAGCAGGACTTTATCGATATTTGGAAAAACCGTGACACCTACCTTGATACCGTGCCGGGGTTTAAGGCCTTTAAACTGTTGCAAGGGCCAAGTGGTGAAGCGTTTACATTGTTTGCCTCGCATTCCACCTGGGAATCCAGGCAGGCGTTCGTCGATTGGACCGAATCGGAGCAGTTTCGCAAAGCCCACGCTGGCGCTGGCGGCAAGAGCAAGGATATTTACCTTGGTCCGCCGCAGTTTGAGGGTTTTGAAGCCGTTGTATAATTAGAAATATGCGTAACAAAAAGCCTGAAATTATCCTGGCGGACAAACAGCAACAGAAAAACTGCCTGATTCTAGCGGCTTTATACGTGCTGATTTTGTTGTGGTTAGAGCCGTTAATCGACTTCTTTCTCATGCAGAT
>JAJRWO010000190.1 GCA_024276775.1 Gammaproteobacteria bacterium
AAAAGCGGTCGCAAGTTTAACCGTATTGAAACCGTGTTCGGCATAGGGCATTAGAGAGGCTTGAGCGGTGTGCGTTGAAAGGCGCACGCACCGTTCTTAGGGGAGGGGGTGGCGGTAACGCCACCTTCTTACCCGACCAGGTTGATTGCGGAGGTGATGCTACAAAATTCACAAAACGATGATAATTTGTAAACTTTTCACAAGGTTCATATATCTTTGCAAGATGTATGAACAAGGAGAAAGCTCATGAAAACGACAGAGAAAACGTACCATTCTTTTTTGATATTTGGGATGTTAGCAACTATCATGCTTTTGGTGCTAACAGTGTCACCAACTCACTCGCAGGAAAACTTACCCCCAATCAATGATCGGGCAGGCTTCCGTCGCCCGACTGCTGAAATATTGGAATTGGAAGGTCAACTTCGTGGTGACGTTGAAACACGAATGTCTTTAGGATTGACTGCCGATGTAGCGTATGTGCAAAATTTACGCGGCTCGGCAGAAGATGTCGGTTCAGAAAAATTTAATATTCCAATGACCCAAGTAGAATACGCGGAAATGCAAGAACGTTGGGATTTTGCCACAGCAACGCACGACACAATTATACCTTATGTTCGAGAGTTACCTACATTTGGCGGTGCATATTATGATCATTCCTCGAACGGGGATTTAATCATTTTGCTAACAGATGTTAATGATGAGATTCGGGAAAAAATCGTCTCTATTACACCCAAAGGACGCAACACTCGCGTAGAAATTGTTGATTATACCCAAAGCGAACTACGTGAGGCAGTGAAGATGGTGTGGGATGTTTGGCCAAAAGTTGGCGGCCCAGAGATTTACGTAGTTGCAGTTGATGTTCCTGCTAATGCAGTCCGTGTCGAAGTAGATGTGGCTAATCTGGAAACAGCTGAAAAATTGGTCAATGAGGTCAGTTCAGTGGTTGGAGTGCCAACGTTTGCTACAGTTGGAGAGAAAGCCACTGTAGCAACATGTAGCAACCGGGAGAATTGTTCTTCTCCCATGAAGGGCGGCATTGTTATTCGCAAGGGAGGTTACAGCGGAGCTAGATGCACAATGGGTTTCCATGTTTACTCTGGCTCCAACATTCAATTTGTAACCGCAGGTCATTGTGGTTACAGTGGCTCTAATTATTGGTACCATCAAGGTTATGGGTACGTTGGCTCAGAACAAACTACATTGTACGGGAATAACGGTATAGATATCATGCGGGTATACATATCCAATAGTCAAGCCTCTGATTATTTATACGGTAGTGCTTCTACAATTAGTACTGCTGATTGGCCAACAACAGGAATGTGGGTTTGCGCCTCTCTAGGGGTAACGAATTATTGGAGTTGTGGCACAGTTTCCGATAATTACACATCCTGGACAGATACTACATGTAATTGTACTAGTTATGGCGGTGATACGACACATTCCATTATTAAAGGTGACAGCGGTTCGCCTCTTGTAAATGGTAATTTGCCATATAGCGCGATAGGTATTATGAATACGACTAGTGGAAAATTCGCCATTGTGAGAGATGCACTTTCTAGTTGGGGTTGGTGGGTTTACTAATCTTTGTCAAGGAAAGGGATTGCTCGGAATTGACTTGGGTAGCACGGTTAAGGCGACCGACCGCAGTAAACTCAAAAGTTATAAACGAGCGATCCCGTATTATCACAGCTTTGATAACCAGTGGTGCTAGTTCACGGTCATCATACCCGTACATATAGGTCTTGCATATTTGAGTATCCCATATGCGTGTTACCCGGCTAAATTAGCGGAAATGAGCAACTTATCACTTGCGCCAGACCAACATATGCGGGTCTTTTTGGTCAAAGATTCCCATATACAGGGTATCTCAACTAGCACCATTGGTTTGATACATTGTCTTAAGCTATTGCTTTTTGAAATGGTAATCGGCTTAGTGAAGTCAAACAAGGATAAGGGAAAATGTATTTGTCAAGATATTTTGTTATGTTCGCATGTTTGTTGCTCGTTAGTTGCCGTAGCAAGACAAGTCTTGTTGAATTGGAACCAACACCCACACCTCAGGGGCCATCTGTTATTAGCAATAACCCTAATGCTGTTATCAAATCGTGGGAATACATTAGCCCTCGGTCAGAGGATGCGTTAACATCTTTCCCTGTCAGAAACTCGGATGCAATCGGATTTGGGCCAGATGCTTATGAAGCTTACATTGTGTGGCACGAAGGTGGATTTGACCTCATTTGGGGCAACTTCAGTTGTTCAACGCAACCTATCCTCATAGTTGAGGAAACGACCATCACGCTTTGGTTAAATGATGGTATTTGGGATGACTGCGTGGCTGCAGAAGTCATTCATGCGTTCAAAGTTAAAATGGAAACAGATATTCCGATAGAAGAATGGGCATATATTCTCCACCAAGATGCACCGCCATTGTCATAAAACCGGAGTAAAGTAAAGGTTCTATGTTAAGCAATGGCTTTGGTTGTTGTTAGTTAGTTAGTTAAGCAGGTTATTCAAGGTTCTGGTAAAAAGCCTGCTAACATCGCTTGCACGCGGACTGGCGAGATCGGTCTTTTTTGAAACTATTTGGTGAATGGCCGAGTTGTTGGCTCACTCTCGCCAGCCGGTGAAGCAGGCGCTAGAAAGACCAGGCAGAATTTGAAGCGGGGAAGTGTCGGTTTCGCGCCGGTCAGGTTGTGGCAGTTGCGGCGCGGATTGGTTGGCGCGGGTTACTTGAGAATTGACGGTGTTTTTTGACGAGGGACGGCCGTTTTGG
>JAJRWO010000191.1 GCA_024276775.1 Gammaproteobacteria bacterium
CTGACCGGCGTCCCCTTAAGCTTAAACACCTTACGAAATATATTCATCAGATAGCGTTTGTAAGCCCCGGGCAATGAAGAGGTTTGAGTACCGTGAACAACAATCAGGGGCGGATTTCTACCGCCTTGATGGGCGTAACGCAATTTAATCCGGCGACCTCTCACCATAGGCGGCTGATGCTGGCTCACAGCGTCTTCCAGTATTCGGGTCAGGTCAGGCGTAGGCAGTTTCTTGATTGCAGCGGCAAATGCAGCATCAACAGATTCAAACAAATGGCCAACCCCTGTGCCATGCAAGGCAGAGATAAAATGCATCTCGGCAAAATCGAGAAAGGGCAGCCGCCGATCCAACTCGGTTTTCATTCTTTCACGGGCATGTTTTTCCAGACCATCCCACTTGTTGACAGCAATGACCATGGCCCGACCAGCATCCAGGGCAAAGCCTGCGAGAGTGGCGTCCTGCTCCGAAATGCCATCGTGAGCATCAAGCACCAGGATCACCACGTTAGCCTCTTCGATGGCTTGCAGTGCCTTGATGACACTGAACTTCTCAACGGTCTCTTTGACCCGGCCGCGACGCCGTACCCCGGCGGTATCAATCAGGGTGTATTGTTTGTCGTCACGCTCAAAGGGAATAAAAATACTGTCTCGGGTAGTGCCGGGCATATCAAAGGCAACCACTCGCTCTTCACCCATGAGGCGGTTAACCAGGGTAGATTTGCCTACATTAGGTCGGCCAATAATGGCAACCTTAACACTGCCATCCTCTTCGTCTTCATCTTCCTCATTGGCATCAGGTAAATCCACCAACACAATCTGCATCATTCTGGAAACATTACGCCCATGAGTGGCAGCAATCGCCAGGGGTTCTCCCATGCCCAGCCCCTGAAAATCAATGATGCCAATGGTTTCATCCGTGCCATCAATTTTATTAACGACAACAAAGATTTGCTTATTTATGCGCCGCAATTGCTGCACAATTTGCTCATCACCCGCCGTCAAGCCTGCCCGGGCATCCACCAAAAACAGGACAATATTGGCCTCACCAATAGCCTGGTACACCTGGTCAACCATCTGTTCTTCGACACCCTTGGCATCACCGCTCAAACCACCGGTATCAACAACGATATAGGGCTTATCACCGACACGACCTGTGCCATATTTACGGTCACGGGTAAGGCCTGGGTAATCCGCAACAAGTGCATCTCGACTTTTGGTGAGTTGATTAAACAGCGTTGACTTGCCAACATTGGGACGGCCAACAAGCGCAATGACTGGCTTCATGGCTTGAGTCTCAAAGCGACAAGTTTGCCTGACTTACTACGACTGTATAAAGTACCATCACGCACCAGTGGGGCGACACGCACTCCCTCGCCATCAACTTGGTAACGTGCGGTAATCGCACCGTCCTCTTTTGAAATCCAGTGCAGTTGGCCTTCATAATCACCAACAACAATGCTGTTAGCATAAGCAGCCGGTGCACTAAGATCACGATATTTCAGTTTATCGAGTTTCCATAGAGTGGCGCCGTTACGGCGGTCAAGCGCCCAGACTTGACCCTCGTCATCAACAATATATAGCTTTTCATCATCAACACTCATGCCTACGGATGTTCCCAGGTCACGGCTCCACAATGTTGCCCCTGTCGGTTTTGACAAAGCCAACACTCGCCCCTGATGGGCGGCAACATAGATCACATCACCAACGATCAGTGGTGTCGCATCCACATCAACCATGCGTTCAAGGTCAGTACGACCTTGGGGCACAACAACCACGGCTTCCCACTGCAAAATCCCATCAAATATCGAAAGCACAGACAGGCGGCCATTTGCCTGCCCCAGCAACACCCGATCTCCACTAACAACGGGGGGTGCATCACCCCGTAAACTCAAGGCGGGTACGTTGCTGCTAAAACGCCACAGTGGCTCACCATTATCAGCACTGAGCGCCTGGGTGACACCATCAGCACTGCGCACAATCACAAAATTACCACTGATCGCCGGTTGCGCCAGAACTTCACTGGAAACAGGGCTGCGCCAAAGAATTTCACCACTGTCTTTGGCCATGGCAACCACCTCTGCCTCTGATGTTGCCAATATCAACAAATCATTTTTAAGCGCCAGTCCCGCTGAAACAATCACATTCAGATCCTGCTTCCACAACTGTGCAGCCTTACCTATCTCGTTGGCCTGAACCACACCACCTGCTGAAACGCTATAAATAACACCCTCTTGCAAGACCGGTTGCAGATGTTCGTACACCTGGCTTTTGGACGATGATGGACTTGATATAGCCCACAATTTCTGAACTTTTGCAGCGGTCTCCAGGGGTTCAATTGGTGTTGGCTCATGGATGGGCGTTGAGCTACAGGCAACCAGTGACGCAACCGCCAGTAGTGATAAAAAAAGACGCATTAACTATCTGCCTCCGGGCCACCAACATCATCCAGTTTCATCTGTAATAACGAGGTATCAATACTCGTTTCGATAGTATCCAATGCTTGCTGGTAAGCAACCCTGGCCTTGGCTCTATTACCCAGCGCGACTTGAATATCACCTTCAAGCTCATTCACCACAGCAGTAAAACCCCCTTCATTCATTCCCTTTAACTTGCTTAATGCCTGATCTGCATCACCATCGGCCAGTAACAATCGCGCCAAACGCAGCTGCGCAACCTGTTTCAATTGTGGTTGGTCATTCTGTTCAATAACGGTCTGAAGATATGTTTTAGCCGCGGCAAAATCACCTTCTTCCACATAAACTTTAGCCAAACTCAAAGCACTCAAAGCAGCATACGGCGTATTCTGATAATTACTTAGAATGAGCGCACCTTGGCTTTTAACTTCCTGATACTGACTATTTTCAAGGCTCGCCAGCAACATGTTGTACTCCTGTGATGCCGATTCACGTTGCGCCTGAACACCAGCTTGCCACTGCTGCCAGCCAATCAGAGAGCCAAAACCGAGAACGGCACCAATAACGATCGCCTTGCCATTTTCTTTCCACCACTTTTTGAGGGCGTCTATCTGTTCCTGTTCCGATTCGTATACTTCCACAGGGAAACTCCTTTATTCAATTGTTTAATTCAAATCCAGGCGCGACTGTAAAAAAGCACCCAATTCATTCCAGTCAATATTTTTCTGCGCTTTATCTTGCCGCAGATCTTTGACTGCGACTACCTCTCTGGACACTTCATCTTCACCTAGAATCAGCGCCAACTGAGCACCACTCTTGTCTGCCCGTTTGAACTGGGACTTAAAACTGCCACCACCGCAATGACTGCGAATACGCCAGCGTGAATCAATATCACGCAAACGCTCTGCCAACAATAGGCCAGCCTGGGACGTACCATCACCTGCCATGATAAGGTAAATGTGTGGCGCCACATCAACAACCCCGTCAACCTGCTGTTGTAACAACAAAACCAAGCGTTCTATGCCCATGGCAAACCCCAGCCCCGGTGTCTCACGACCCCCCAACTGTGCGACCAAACCATCAAAACGGCCACCGGCGCAGACGGTTCCCTGGGCACCCAGTTGATCCGTGACCCATTCAAAGACTGTTTTGTTGTAATAATCCAGACCACGTACCAATCTGGGATTAACGACATATTCAATCCCGGCGGCATCAAGAGAGCCACACAATTGTTCAAAATGTTGCTTCGATTCAGCATCGAGGTGATCGAGCAAACTCGGGGCAGCGGTAATTACCGACTGCATGTCCGGATTTTTACTATCGAGAATGCGCAGTGGATTGCTATGCAGTCGACGCTTGCTATCGTCATCCAGCTGATCCAGATGTTGTTCCATATAAGCCACCAGTTTATCTCGATAGGCGGCTCGCGCCTCAACTGAACCCAGCGTGTTAATTTGTAATTGTAAACCTGAAAGCCCCAGTTCTCGCCACAACCGTGCCGTCATAATGATTAATTCAGCATCTACATCAGGCCCGGCCAAGCCAAAATACTCCACCCCAATCTGATGAAACTGGCGGTAACGACCTTTCTGAGGCCGCTCATGCCTAAACATCGGCCCTTTGTACCAGAGACGCTGAACCTGATGATGGGTCAGGCCATTTTCAATACAAGCACGCACACACCCGGCGGTGCCTTCAGGGCGCAAGGTCAGGCTGTCACCATTTCTATCTTCAAAGGTATACATTTCCTTCTCGACGATATCGGTAACTTCACCAATGGTGCGTTTAAATAAATCGGTTTTTTCAACGATTGGCAGACGAATTTCTTCAAGGCTATAAGCCTCAAATACTCGTCGGGCGGTATCCTCCAGTAGACGCCAGTAAGGGGTGTCCTGGGGCAAGATGTCATTCATGCCGCGGACGGCCTGGATATATTTTGACATATGATTACGTTTTGTTCCGTTTCAATTTTTATTCATCAACAGTGGATGGACAACGTCCACATGCAGTGCTCTTTTGTTCTTGCTTGATTGCAATTTTTTTACGGATAACCCGTTCCAGTTCGTCAACCATTTCTTCGTTATTGACCTTGTGGTCAGGCTTGCCATCAATATAGAGCAAGTTTGGTTCACCCCCTGTCAAACCAATATCAGCTTCACGCGCTTCACCTGGCCCATTAACAATGCAACCAATCACAGCCACATTCAAAGGCTCAGTAATATCCTCTAGACGCTGTTCCAAATCATTGACCGCTGAGATGACATTAAAACGCTGCCGCGAACACGATGGGCAGGCAATGAGGTTAATGCCCTTGCTGCGCAGATGCAGGCTTTTGAGAATATCAAAACCAACCTTGATTTCTTCAACGGGATCTGCCGCCAGCGAAATACGAATTGTGTCACCAATGCCATCCGCCAACAACATCCCCAAACCAACCGCTGACTTAACCGTACCTGAACGCAATCCGCCGGCTTCGGTAATACCAAGATGCAATGGCTGTTCAATCTGATCGGCCAGCAAACGATAAGCCGCAACGGTCATAAACACATCCGAGGCCTTGAGGCTGATTTTAAACTCCTGAAAATTGAGTTTATCGAGAATATCAATGTGACGCAGTGCTGATTCCACTAACGCCTCGGGAGTCGGTTCACCATATTTCTTTTGCAAATCTTTTTCCAACGAACCGGCGTTGACGCCAATACGAATCGGAATATTGTTATCCCGTGCAGCATCAACCACAGCGCGAACACGCTGATTTGAACCAATATTGCCAGGATTGATACGCAAGCAATCCACCCCCAACTTGGCCACACGCAGGGCAATTTTGTAATCAAAATGAATATCTGCCACCAAGGGCACCTTGACTAACTGTTTGATCTTGCCAAAAGCCTCAGCAGCCTCCATGCTCGGCACCGAGACACGCACAATATCCGCGCCAACCGCTTCCAGCGCCTGGATCTGCGCCACTGTCGCGGCCACGTCACAGGTTTCCGTGTTGGTCATGCTCTGCACACTGATAGGAGCATCACCACCTACCGGCACATTGCCCACCATGATCTGGCGTGACTGACGCCGTTTAATTGAAGATTGATACGCCATAATCCTAGAATCCACAGTTGGATAAGGTGAAGTGTGCATTTGTGGTGGTGCAGGACAAGCCGTAACGACGAGGAATAGTCGTTCTATTCCAAGGAGTTACAACGCAGTCATGCGCCGCCACAAGCGTGCAGTTTATCTTGTCGCGTGACTCACCCAGAAGGTGAAGGAGTAAATTGATGTCAATCATTTTCATTTTTGTCATTTATGTATCAGGATGTGGCGATCAGCTGGGGAATCCAGGATAACTATTCACCTAGGCTAAAACGCGCCACACCCTTTTTATTGTGTTGGGAGTGGTCATAAATTTCGCCGTTATATTCCAACGTTACCGCAGGTGCATTACCCAACAATATTTTGAATGGCGGCTCACCCGTTACCATTTTATTTTGTCCTGCCTGAGCAATATCCATATACAGACGCTCACCTTGTACATCA
>JAJRWO010000192.1 GCA_024276775.1 Gammaproteobacteria bacterium
AAGCAAACTAATATTATTTTCAATCAGCGCGGCTATTCTGCGCCGCTTAATTCCCGTGATACACGCCGGTTCACCCTTCCAAAAAAAACCATGATGCACCAACAAAACATCCGCATTCGCCTCAATCGCCGCATCAATCAACGCTTGGCATGCGGTAACACCTGTCATGATTTTTCGCACTTCAGCAACACCTTCTACCTGCAAACCATTCGGCGCATAATCACGAAAAGCCATAACATCCAGCAAATCATCACAATACTCAACTAACTCATTTAACAGAACCATCCACTTCCCTCGTGCTTTAAGTTAAGATTAGCGTCACTGACTATCAACGCAAGAACACCTAAACAATGCGACTACGTGCCCTGGCCTCGTTTGCCACAGAAGCAATTACTGCTGGATTAGCCTTCGCTTTTATTTTATTACTACTTTTCAAACCCGAAACATTTGAGGGCAGACCAAGCGTAGAGTTTATTGAAGCGCCATCACCGTTACGCGCAAATATCACTGCGATGGCATCATATGCCAATGCTGTTGATATCGCAGCACCTGCCGTGGTTAACATTTATACCCGCAAGCTTGTCAGCCAACGCAACAACCCTTTTTTTAACGATCCCTTCTTTCGCCGCTTCTTTGGTGACAAAATACCGGCACCGCAAAAACGCCTTGAAAACAGTCTTGGCTCAGGTGTAATTGTCAATAAACAAGGATTTATACTCACCAATAATCACGTCATTAGTGACGCCGACGAAATTGAGGTGGCACTGTATGATGGCAGATCAATTGCAGCCACAATTGTTGGTGCCGACCCGGAAAGTGACCTTGCAGTACTGAAAATTGACCTCAATAATGCGCCAAGCATTATTTTTGGTCAATCGGAAACCTTGCGCGTCGGCGATGTCGTACTCGCCATCGGCAACCCCTTTGGCGTGGGCCAAACAGTGACTAGCGGCATCGTTAGTGCGACGGGCCGATCACGTCTCGGTCTCAGCACTTTTGAAAATTTCATTCAAACTGACGCCGCCATTAATCCAGGCAATTCTGGCGGCGCACTCGTCAATAGTCTTGGCCAACTGATTGGCATTAACACAGCCATTTTTTCTCGTTCGGGTGGGTCTCAAGGCATCGGCTTTGCCATTCCAGTCAGCCTGGCAAAAGGGGTAATGAAACAAATCATTGAACACGGCCGTGCCCTGCGTGGCTGGCTTGGCGTTGAAGTCCAGGATCTCAACCCAACACTCGCCGAGTCTTTTGGGCTTATCGAGGCCGGTGGCGCACTGGTTGCAGCCGTTCAACAAAAGGGGCCTGCTGCTGTTGCCGGATTACACCCTGGCGATATCATCACGTTGGTCAATGGCAATACCATCAACAGCAGCCGCTCACTCATGAACGCTATCGCCAACAACGCGCCAGGCACAACGCTGACACTTGAGGTGATTCGCAATGAAAAACAGTTATTGATCCAGGCCATTATCGGCGAGCGTCCACAACCACAATAACCGTCATCCCCACTTTAGCCCTGCTAACGCTGCGCTTTTCTTCAATCAGAACGACCCAATAGACACCCAATGCAGAGCACCATTTGTAAACCCCATGTCACGTCCATTCTTTACTCATCCAACGCTGATGCTTCACGTTCAGCTTTGTTTTTGATCACCACGCGAGATAACAACACACCAATCTCAAACAATAACCACATCGGCACTGCCAGCAAGGTCTGAGAGATCATATCCGGTGGCGTCAACAACATCCCCAACACAAAGGCCGTCACAATCACATAAGGACGCTTGGCAACCAATTGATCTGGTGTGGCGACACCCGCCCACACAAGCACGATGGTTACAATGGGTATTTCAAAAGCCAAACCAAAGGCAAAGAATAACTTAAGAACAAAATCGAGATAACTACTAATATCCGTCATTATTGCCACGCCTTCGGGGGCAACACTGGAGAGAAAAGCAAACACCAACGGAAAAACAACGTAATAAGCAAACAGCGCACCGCTATAAAACAGCACCACACTACCCGCCAGCAACGGCAGTAGCATCTTGCGCTCATGACCATACAATCCCGGCGCAATAAAGGTCCAGAAATGATAAAGAATGATCGGCATAGCCAGAAATACGGCCAGCACCAAGGCGAATTTAAACGGCGTTAGAAAGGGTGAAGTCACCTCGGTGGCGATCATACTCGTGCCCTGCGGCATCGTATCCAACAGCGGCGTTGCCAAAATGGCATACAGGTCATTCGCAAAAAACGCCAACGGCAAAAATATAATCAATATTGAAAAAACGATACGCAACAAACGCGTGCGCAACTCCAGCAGATGACCAACCAAACCCTGCTGCGGCTCCTGCGTCTTGGTGGAGCGGGTATTAAGTCTGTCGCCGATCACTGAGCGGCTGCGCCTGCTCTTGGTCGGCCTCGGCTTGACTGATTTCATCTAACTTTTTTATCTCACTAGGCTCTTCAGCCGGTTTACCCTGGACAGGGACAGTGGCAGCATTGCGTTCAATAATTTCATGGAGACGGGCAATCTCTGTTTCCTTCTCCACCATCTGTTTAATTTCGTTAGCCTTGTCGATTTCAAAATCAATGTCAGACTTGACCGAGCTGAGAAAACCGCGCAATTTTCCTAAACCTCGACCAACATTGCGAACCAAACCAGGAAACTCATTCGGGCCAACCACTAACAGAGCGACTACGCCAACCAGCATAATCTCCAAAAAACCTATATCTAACATAGGATATCAGACCAGAAAAAGGCTAAACCTTCTTCTCTTCCTGTTTATTCACTTCACTATCGATAACACGCTCTTCGCTGCCAGCAACGCTATCCAGCTTGCTTGGATCAGCAGGGGGGTTTTCATCTTTCTCTCCGTCCTGCATCGCACCGCGAAATCCTTTTAATGCGTCACCCAAATCAGCGCCCAAACCACGTATTTTTTTACTGCCAAACAACAACAACACAATCACCAAAACAATCAACAACTGCCAAATACTAATTCCACCGAAACCCATCGATATTCTCCAAAAGTAATCATTAGCGTAAAACTATTTATTTTGGTCGCGCAGCCTTTTCTTCAATACCGGAAAGTCCAAAGCGGCGCGCCAACTCATTCAATACATCATCCGGCGACAAACCCTGCTGCGCCAGCAACACCAGCGTATGAAACCATAAATCAGCAACTTCATAGATGATTTTTCCGCTATCGCCATCTTTAGCCGCCATGACTGTCTCAGTGGCTTCTTCAGCCACTTTTTTCAAGATGGCATCAAGCCCCTTAGCATAAAGGCTAGCAACATAAGACGAGCCTGCCTCCGCTCCCTTGCGCGCCTCCAACACTTCAGCCAGTTTATTCAACACATCAGCAGATTCCATTATCACATCCTACTTACTGTTGGCGTAAATGTCAGAAAGGTCTTTTAATACAGGCTCCACCGTTTCCCAAACACCATTATGGAAGCGCCGATAAAAACAACTTTCACGCCCCGTATGACAGGCAATACCGCCTTTTTGCTCAATTTCCAACAGAATTACATCGGCGTCACAATCAATACGAATGCTTTTTACACGCTGCTGATGACCTGAGACCTCACCCTTGCGCCACAACTTCTGTCGTGAGCGCGACCAATAAACGACACAACCGCTCGTCACCGTCTCCGCCAGCGAATCACGATTCATCCAGGCAAACATCATCACCTTGCCAGTCTTTGCATCCTGAGCAATCGCCGGCACCAATCCATCATCCGACCATTTAATTTCATCCAACCAAGCCTGGCTCATAAGCGCACCTCAATGCCACGCTCAGCCATGCATTGCTTGGCCTGACCAACCGTGTATTCGCCAAAGTGAAAAATACTCGCCGCCAGCACCGCCGCAGCCTTGCCTTGCTCAATACCATCAACCAAATGTGCCAGATTACCCACTCCCCCCGAGGCAATCACAGGCACTGATACCGCATCGCTGACGGTACGGGTCAAATCCAGATCAAAACCATCGCGCGTCCCATCCCGATCCATGCTGGTGAGCAGGATTTCACCCGCCCCAAAATCAACCATTTTTTTAGCCCATTCTATGGCATCAAGCCCCGTCGGTTGACGCCCACCATGAGTAAAAACCTCCCATTTCGATGGCGAACCGGAAACACGCTTGGCATCAATTGCCACAACAATGCACTGCGAACCAAATGCTTCCGCCGCCTCGCGCACGAATTCAGGCCTGGTCACTGCCGCAGTATTGATCCCTACCTTGTCTGCCCCCGCATTCAACATACGCCGAATATCAGACTTTTTTCGAATTCCGCCTCCTACAGTTAAAGGAATAAAGACTTGTGAGGCCACTTCTTCAACAACATGCACCATCGTGTCACGCTGCTCATGACTGGCAGTGATATCCAGAAACACCAACTCGTCAGCACCTTCTTCATTGTAGCGTTTGGCTACTTCGACCGGATCGCCGGCATCACGGATACCCACAAATTGCACCCCTTTAACGACGCGCCCAGCATCAACATCCAAACAGGGAATAATACGTTTAGCCAGCGCCATTAATAACCATCCACCTGTTTAATCGCCTTAGCCAGGTCAATACTGCCTTCGTAGATTGAGCGCCCCAGAATGGTGCCCATAATGCCATCACCCTGTACCGCCTGTAGCGCGGCAATATCGTCCATATTGGTCACACCACCCGATGCGATCACCGGAATATTAATGGCCTGGGCCAGTTTTTGCGTCGTTTCAACATTCACTCCCTGCATCATGCCATCACGACTGATATCCGTATAAATAATCGCCTCGACGCCATCACGTTCAAAGTGCTGCGCCATATCAATCACGTCGTGATCGGAAAGTTTGGACCAACCGTCCGTAGCCACCTTGCCACCTTTAGCATCCAGGCCGACGATAATATGCCCTGGAAATTCAGCACACACATCACCAACAAAATGCGGTGCATTCACTGCCTTGGTACCTATAATCACGTACTGCACGCCTGCCGCCAGGTAGGTATCAATCGTTTTTTCATCACGAATCCCCCCTCCAATTTGAATCGGCAAATCAGGAAAGGCCGCAGCAATTTCAGTCACCACACTGGCATTCACCGGTTTACCGGCAAAGGCACCATCAAGATCGACCAAGTGCAGACGCTTGGCGCCCGCCTTAACCCAGCGGCCAGCAACAGCAACCGGGTCATCAGAAAAAACCGTGTCATCCTCCATGCGCCCCTGGCGCAAACGGACACACTTACCTTGTTTCAAATCAATTGCAGGTATTAACAGCATGAAACGCTCCTAAAACGTATCATTAAAATAATGAATGAGTTCCATCCCACTCGGTAAAATTACGCAGCAGGGTCAAACCCGCCTGCTGACTTTTTTCGGGATGAAACTGCACCGCAAAAATATTATCCGCCACCAAAGCCGAGCTGAAGTCCTGGCCATAATGTGTCATTGCCGCATTATTCACTTGTTTCACAGGCTCGGCATAGTAACTGTGAACAAAATAGAAACGGCTGTCCTGAGCAATATCACGCCACAACGGGTGTGAACCTTCAGCCTGACACACCTGATTCCAACCCATGTGCGGCACTTTAAGCGGCTCACCATTAACCGCGTCAATCTGACCCACAGCAAAATGCAGTGACTGCCCTGGAATCACCCCCAGACCTTGCGTGCCCCCATTTTCCTCACTGGAATCAAGCAAAGCTTGCATGCCAAGGCAAATCCCCAGCAGAGGCTTGCCCGAGGCAGCTACCTTTTTAATCGCTTGATCAAGCCGCAGTCGCTGCAACTCAGCCATGCAACCCCGCAAGGCACCGACACCCGGAAATACTACCCGCTCGGCAGACAAAATTTTATTGGCATCAGCGGTCACCAATACGGTTGCGTTAGGCGCAACGTGCTCCAGGGCCTTGGCCACAGAACGCAGATTACCCATCCCATAATCAATCACAGCGATAGTCGACATAATGTTAGCTAAAGGCGTTACGCAAGAACGTCTTACAACGCCCCCTTGGTTGATGGGATAATACCCTGCATACGCGGATCAGGCATCAAAGCCATGCGCAATGCACGTCCAAAGGCCTTAAACACCGTCTCAGCAATGTGGTGTGAATTACGACCACGCAAGGCATCAATGTGCAGACTTATCTGGGCATGATTAACAAACCCCTGAAAAAACTCATAGAACAGATCAGTCTCAAAACCACCAATGCTGGCACGGGGAAAGTCGACATGAAACGCCAAACCAGGGCGACCAGAAAAATCCAGCACCACGCGTGACAACGCTTCATCCAGAGGCACATAGGCATGGCCGTAGCGAGTAATCCCTTTTTTATCGCCGACCGCCTGGAAAAAAGCCTGGCCAAGGGCAATGCCAATATCTTCAACGCTATGATGCGCATCGATATGTAAGTCACCCTTGGCTTTAATATCAATATCAATCATGCCGTGACGGGCGATCTGATCCAGCATGTGTTCCAGAAATGGGACACCCGTTTCAAAACAACTTTTACCCTCACCATCCAGGTTAATACTGACCTGAATCTGAGTCTCTAAGGTGTCGCGCGCCACCGAGGCCATACGCTCAGCCATCAAACTTTCTCCACGGCAGGGCAATGGCCCCACCAAATTCACACTAGATTCGGATGCTTAGGATACTAGCAAAATGACTCAGTTTGAAGAGACAAACCTAAACTGATGAGGTTAACGCCGAGATAAAGGCAACATTTTCACTTGGTTTGCCAACGGTTACCCGCAGGCAATCTCGCAGCAAGGGACTTTCATCCGATAAGTTTCTAATGCAAATGCCCTTTTGCTTCAATGCTGCATCCACCGCATTGGCACGGCCTTTGGCAACACGAAACAAGATGAAGTTCGCCTCGCTTGGAAACACCGTCACCCCTTTAAGACGACGAATATTTTCCGCCACCCAAACCCGGTCACGACGAACCTGCTCAGCCTGGTCTTCAAAGACATCAAAGTAATTGAGCGCAAACTCCGCAGTAAACTGAGCCAAGGCATTGATATTAAAGGGTAGACGCAGATTATTTATCTGCTTTATCCAGCGTGGACTGCCCATAAGATAACCCAAACGCAGCCCTGCCAAGCCCATCCTGGAAAGGGAACGCAGCACCAATAAATTGTCATAACGCGATAGCTGCGTCATCATGCTCTCGCTGGAAAAACCAAAGCATGATTCATCCACGACTACCAGTCCATGGCTCGCCTCTAACAGCTGGCCAATTTCATTCTGAGTGTAAATATTACCGGTAGGATTATTAGGTGAAGCCAGGTAGGTCACGATAGGCTGATGCCGCTTCATTGCCGCCAACATCACTGGCATATCAAGGGAAAAATCCGCTTGATTCAGAGGTACACCAACAAATGCCATTCCAACATAGGTGCTAATCATCTGAAACCGGGAAAAAGTTGGCTCTGCAGCAAGCACCTTACGCCCCACACCGCGCATAGCCAGGCCAATGATCTGGATCAATTCATCTGAACCATTCCCCAGCATCAATTCAATACCATGAGGAATATCAAATACCTGACGCAATCGAGCTTTGAGATCTGTGGACTCAGGATCGGGATAGCGATTCAGGCTAACCGCCTGCATCTCCTCCAGCCATTCACCACGTAGATAGGCTGGCCAGATATAAGGGCTTTCTCTGGCATCTAGCTTGATTATGCCCCGGCCTGACGACACATGGTTGACCTGCATTTTCTGCACATCAGGCCTAATCAAGTGAATAATTTTTTCGTCTCTTTTGTCCACATTCATCGACGCCATGTTGTTTAGCCTTAAGCTTTATCGGGCTACCCTACAAAATAAATACATTTTTTATTGATCTTTCTTGATTCGATACTCAGCTGAACGAGCATGGGCCGTTAAGCCTTCGCCGCGCGCCAAGGTCGAAGCATAGCCACCCAGAGATGTCGCCCCCTCAGCCGAACACATAATCAAGCTGGAGCGCTTCTGGAAGTCGTATACCCCCAACGGCGAAGAAAAACGTGCCGTGCGCGAGGTCGGCAAGACGTGGTTTGGCCCAGCACAGTAGTCACCCACAGCCTCCGCCGTGTAGCGCCCCATAAATATAGCCCCCGCATGGCGAATATTTTCCAGCAGTTCATCGGGGTCTTCCACCGACAATTCCAAGTGCTCAGGCGCAACATAATTAATCACCTTGGCGGCCTCATCCAGATCCTGACACAGGATCAAGGCTCCACGAGCCGTCAATGACTTGCGAATCAGCTCACTACGCTCCATCTCGGGCAACAGCTTGTTGATACTGGCCTGCACCTTGTCGAGAAATTCGGCGTCAGGCGACAGCAAAATTGACTGTGCATCTTCGTCATGTTCAGCCTGGGAAAACAGATCCATCGCTACCCAGTCAGGATCGGTTTCACCATCACACACCACTAGAATTTCAGATGGCCCGGCAATCATATCAATGCCGACAGTACCAAACACCATCCTCTTGGCAGTAGTAACATAGACATTGCCAGGTCCCACAATCTTATCCACCTGCGGTACGGTTTCAGTGCCATAAGCCAGCGCAGCCACTGCCTGTGCACCACCGATGGCAAAGGCACGATCAACGCCGACAATGGCTGCCGCTGCCAACACCATATCATTCAACTCTCCATCAGGCGTTGGCACGACCATGGTGATTTCTCTGACACCCGCCACCTTGGCTGGCACGGCATTCATCAGCACCGATGACGGATAACTGGCCTTACCCCCCGGCACATACAAACCAGCCTTATCCAAGGCCGTCACTTTCTGCCCCAGCATAGTGCCATCGGCTTCGGTATACGACCAGGATTCGGCGCGCTGATGTTCGTGATAGGCAAACAGACGTTGAGTGGAAAATTCCAGCGCCTTACGTTCAGCGTCAGAGATACGTCCTAGCGCAGCCTTCATATCTGTACAGGAA
>JAJRWO010000016.1 GCA_024276775.1 Gammaproteobacteria bacterium
AGTCAATGGAGTTGATTGATGTGACAAAAAAACAAGTTTTAGATGCGGTACACAAACTGAATAGCCGCCCCAGAAAATGCTTGGGTTATAAAACTCCGTATGAGGTTTTTGAAGAGCTAACGGGAATTAATAAAAAACATTAACGGGTTATGCACTTATGACTTGAATTCAGGAGCTAACGGGAATTAATAAAAAAACATTAACGGGTTATGCACTTATGACTTGAATTCAGGGACCTCTGCTTACCGTATATTTTTTTTAAACAAAGAGTTTATTTAACCTTGACCCAATACCAATAACCAATCACTCCCTTCTGTGTATATCAGCTTCAATCGCTTTACATACCCCAGCAAGGTGCTTTTTGCCGCTTGGGTATACAATTTTTTTTACGTCGACCGTCTCTAACAACAAGGCGAGTGTTGCTAAACGATCTGCCTCAATGTCTAATGGCCGATACGCATCTGCCAGCATACTATTTTGCAGTAACGCCACCAATGCCTCTGCCCCTGTTACTGGTTTGATAATTATTTCTGCAGTTTCAGTATCCCACCGTTCTAGCAGGTAAAGCCGCTTGAGCAGGCCACTTTTGCTTGTGTACTTAAGCGTGTTTTGTTCGTTTAACTTAAGCAGCCGTTTTTCAAAGCGGTGGTGAACGCGCTGCAATACCTTGGCATTTGTTACAAAGTGTTCCGCCACTTGCGGCCACATTCTTAACTGTGGCCAGGCGGGATAAACTTTCCATCCTGCCGTTGTTTTATGTATGGCCATCATGTCGTCTGTCATCATGGCCATGCCGCGTACAGCCAAAGCAGCCGTTAGCGTTGTTTTTCCCGTTTGGCTGGGGGCAATCAGTCCAACCACCCCTTCATCTGTTGCAATGGCATTGGCATGAATGCACGGCACGCCGTTTATTTCTAACCACAGGCTTAGGCCAACAGTTTGCAGGTAGTGTTCAAAGCCTGTGCCGTTGTTTTGCCAAGCGATGTTAATGGCATCACCTTTATATTCAAAGAAACCGCTACCTTCACATTCGATTTGCAGCAGCTTTCGTGTTGGCTCGTCAAATAGCTCAATAACGCTTTTATAGCGCTCGCCTTGGTCTTGTAATCGCCAGAGTGGCGCTGCTGTTGCTGAGGCCAGATGTTTACAAAAATTAAGCCTTACATTCAGTACGTGTTCAAATTCAAAACCAACTAAGCCTGCTTCCTGGTCAGGAAGCAGGCGAACGCCGTGTAGGGGTGCTTTAAAAATCCAGTCAGAAATCTGAGTGTTTGGCACTTATTTGCTATATATACAACTCAAATACACTGTTATCAGGCATTAACCCTGAAATGGGTTACGCTTGGTTTGACCACCTTGTTCATCAGGCACACTGCCAGCAAAACCTTGAGTTAACTCGGCCAAACTGCCCACTTTTTTAAACTGTGGTTTGCGGTAGTTCTTTTTGTCGTCGATATTACGCTGCAATATTTCATTAAACATCATTTTAAGCCTCGTTCTTCATTGCATATTGTTGTTTCCGGCTGCGCACGCCAGCACCTGCCGCCATGCCAAGCAAACCCGTTGCTAGTAGCAAAGCACTCATAGGTTCTGGCACAGTAATTCTGTCCGTGTCAGCCATAAACTGAAGGTCACCCGTAAATCCGTTTGGACCCCAGTCAAGTCTCAACGAGCCATACAAATCCGGTGAATTAACCAGGTCACTGTAAACTGCATTTGTCCCTATCCCTAACGTCTGATCAGACAAAAATGCACGTCCGATACCAGAACCCGGAGTCTCTTCAGTGTCAAACACTATATCGAATACTATATCGGCCACCAAGGCATCAATTTCAAGCGCGATTAACGAAGTATTTGATGATGATGATAACGTCCAAAGCCCCAATAACTGGCCGCTAAGCGCGATATTGCCTAAGGTGCCGCCCTGCTGGCTAAGAGACCAGCCATTTCCTGTTACGCCACCAGCAAATCCTTCATCAAATGGGACAGAGGCATCAGTGCTCGTTGTCGCCCATATAACCGTCTCCGAATCACCCCCCGAAAAATATGCGGTGACTTCAATGCCGGCCATGTCAGCACCTGTGATTTCGTCATTAATAACAAGTGAATAGGCCGGAGCACCCCAAATGAGGAGCGATAAGCTCAATGCAATTTTTTTCATTTTCATTTTCATTATTTCCCCTTAAGATACCCATCTGTAATATTCACACCCGCTATTATCCAGGCAAAAATCACACCAAAAATATTATTGCCATATAAAACAATAGGTAAACATGACTACGTTCAAAACAACCATGAAAGATTAAGCCGTAGTGTAAAGTTTTCTGACAATAAACACCAGAGGATTTAGGTTGTAGCGGTACACATACGAAAAAGCCGCTATCCCTCACTTGGTTGCGGTTTTTAATCGTTTGGACTATAAATCTGGCGGAGAAGGAGGGATTCGAACCCTCGGTACGCTTTTGACGTACACACGCTTTCCAAGCGTGCTCCTTCGGCCACTCGGACACTTCTCCATGCAAGGCGCGGGATGTTATACTAAAACATCTTTTTTTGCAATTTCACCCCCCCGCTCTTCTTCCCTAATCAATTGGAAAAACTAGACTTTTCAACCAATAGATCGCTATTTATTTTATTTAATGACAAACACTTATCCAGGTCAACCACAAGCGACAATAGAGAGGACGAAATTTGAGCATGATTTATACACAACCACTCTCACCCGTTACACCGCTGCGAGCGGCCATCAATCAGGCCTGCTTGGCTGATGAAGACGCCTTGCTCAGTACCTTGCTGGCGTCCCTGCATTTTGATGATGAACAGCTGCAACGGATTGAGAATCTGGCCCGCACACTTGTGGTAGAGGTACGCCAAAATAGCAAGCCTACCAGTGTGATTGGTGCCCTGCTACGGGAATATGACCTCAGCTCACAGGAGGGCGTTATGTTGATGCGCCTGGCGAAGGTCTTGTTACGCATCCCTGACTCCGCTACGGCTGAATAAAGTCATTACCGCCATCAATAACACTCACTATGGCCTAGCGCTAGGCATACACAGCCGCATCGATTCAACCGCGCAATACATTGCTCGCAATGTCCATTGTGGCAACACTTACATCAACCGCAATATGATCGGTGCCGTTGGTGCCAATGCTCGCCTGCTGTCCACCAAAGAAGATAACGCCTAAGAAGCCTGAACAAACTCCAAAGCATTACCATCCGGGTCGCGACAAAACATTGCCTTGCGACCCGATTTGCTGACGCTATAGACAATCCCTGCGGCTGCCAGTTGTTGCAACAATTGATCCAAATCAGTAACGGCCATGGCAAGGTGCCGATCTCGGCCACCATACACGGAACGACTATCAGCGGGATCAGGATGAGGCAATTCCATCAAGTGGATCTGTTGTGAGCCAATCTCAAGCCACAGCCCCGGAAAACCTAAGTCAGGCCGGTCAGCATCAGCAGCCAACCCCAGCACGTCACAATAAAACCTTTTAGAGACTTCAATATCTGCAACGATTACCGAGCCATGAAGGATCGATTGAATATTCGCCATATTTCACCTTTAGTTTTTCTGTCAGAACATTGTAAAGTAAAGCCACACAAATGTTGGAGAAAAACCATGCTAGGTGCATTTTTTGATCACGATTCACTCGACAGCATTATTGATGACTGCCAACTTTACCGCCAGACCTGCCCAGATAATCCTGACTCTCACACTGATTGGGCCAGCCGCACCTCACACCAACGTCTGCGAGAGCAAACCAGCACCGAGATCAGTGCCTTTCTGATCGGCACGTTATGCAATATTGTCAGCCCATGAACAAGCCAGTGTACTACCTTTCCATTGACCAGGGCGGTCATGCCAGTCGCGCCATTGTGTTTGATCAACACGCCAACATCACCTGTCAATCTGAATGCTATATCGAGACACAAACCCCAAAACCAGGCTGGGTGGAACATCACCCCGAACAACTGCTCAATGCCACATTCCAGGCCATTCAATCATGCCTGCATACACTTGGCGCAGACAAACAATACATAAAGGCCGCAGGACTGGCCACGCAGCGCTCCAGCATCGTCTGCTGGAATCGCAACAACGGTGCCACCTTGTCTCCCATCATCAGTTGGCAAGACCAACGCCAGGCTAAGTGGCTACAACAGTTTCAACAAAACAGCGCTTTCATCCACAACAAAACAGGGCTGTTTTTATCGCCCCACTATGGCGCCAGCAACATACGCTGGTGTTTGGACAACATCAACGCTGTCAAACAGGCTCAGCAAAACCAGCAACTTGTCATTGGTCCAGTGGCCAGCTTTCTTGCCTATCATTTGATCAGACAACACCCCTTGCTGGTAGACCCGGCCAATGCCTCACGCACCCTGTTGTGGAATATTAAAACTCAGAATTGGGACAAAGAACTATTGCAACTGTTTGGTATAAGCGAAGATATTCTGCCGTCCTGCCAAACCAGCAAAGGCAGCTTTGGCCACCTCAATATAGACAACCTCGACATTCCAATGACGGTCATCAGCGGCGATCAATCAGCAGCACTGTTTGCCTGGGGCACACCAAAACCGCAAACCATCTATATCAATATCGGCACAGGGGCTTTTGTGCAACGGCCGATAACTGACATACAAACCAGCCAAAAACTGCTGACCAGCCTGGCTTATACGGATGGCACATATGACTGCTATAGCCTTGAAGGCACCGTCAATGGCGCTGCCCGAGCACTGCAATGGTTTGCCGAAAAATTTGCCATCAAGACGATAGAAAAACAGGTACTGGATTGTTTGAAAAAAAAGCTCACACCGCCTCTATTTATCAACACCATTTCCGGGTTAGGTTCACCTGACTGGCAAACTGAAATTAAGCCTCACTTTATTGGTGCTGGCAGCATTGAGGCTATGCTGATGGCCGTGATTGAAAGCATTTGCTTTTTGATTCAACGTAACCTCGATGAAATGGAGAAAACAAGCAGCAAGCCAGACAATATCGTTATCAGCGGCGGATTATCCACACTCGATAAAATATGCCAGCAGATTGCTGACCTGTCTGGCACTCAGGTTATACGTCCGCAAGAGCACGAAGCCACCGCAACAGGACTGGCTTATTTAATCGCTGAACTGCCGCAAAATTGGCCGGGGGCTAATCAGTCAAAAACATTTACCCCTGACAACAATCCACCAATCAAACAGCGATATCAACAGTGGAGTGCTGCCCTGAATAAAATCATCGCCGATAACACTTGAATTAATCTGATAAATTCAATATGTTAGGCAAGCCCAACATAAAAATAAACAGCGTATTACATTAATAAAGCACTGCATTTAACTGAATGGTTATATAACTTGTTCAGAGATTCCTTAAGGATAAAAAAAGACACTACCATGGATCAACCAATGCTAATTGCTCATCGCGGCTACGCCAAAAAATTTCCCGAAAATACACTGATAGCCATTAAGGCTGCGCTAAAAGCCGGTGCCAAATGTATCGAATTCGATGTTCAATTCACCAAAGATGCCATTCCCGTTGTCCTGCATGATGCCAACCTTAAACGCACCACTGGCACCAACAAGCGCATTACCAACATAGAGTTTGCCAAGCTCAGTGACATTCTTGTCAACGAAGCCAAAATTTACCCAAAAAAATTCGCCAATGTTGGTATTCCTACACTGGCCTCTGTCATTGAACTCTTTCAGTCATACTCAAAAACGCATGCCTTTGTCGAAATCAAGCAGGAGGCCATTGATGCCTTTGGCATTGAGACGGTCATCAAAACACTGGCCAAAGTATGTGAACCAATTATCGATCGCTGCACACTGATTGGCTACGACAGCCTGGCACTGCGCTGCTCTCGTGCCATGGGTTTTCAAGCCATCGGTTGGATTTTGAAAAAATACGATAAAGAATCCATGATCACGGCCACCGAACTGGCCCCTGATGTACTTTTTTGTAATCACACCAAAATCCCGAAAAATGCCACCAGCCTATGGAAAGGCCCATGGAAATGGGCCTTTTATGAAGTCACCGATGCCCGCCATGCCATCGAGCTTTCTGACATGGGAGCCGCCTACGTTGAAACCATGGCCATCGTTGAAATGCTGAAAAGCAAACGTCTACAGAAATACGCCTGCGTTGAAGCCTGACGAATACGATATTATTATCGTCGGCGGCGGCATTCACGGTGTCGGCGTTGCCCAGGCCGCCGCCGCACAGGGTTATTCCGTTCTGCTATTAGAACAATCCGCTCTCGCTGCCGGCACCTCTAGTCGTTCCAGTAAGCTGATTCATGGCGGCCTGCGCTATCTTGAAAGCGCACAATTCAATCTGGTGCGTGAGTGTTTGCAAGAACGCAGCTTGCTACTTAAAAATGCCCCTGATCTAGTTGAATTGAAACCGTTTTACATTCCCATCTATTCAGAAACCCGTCGCCCGGCCTGGCAAATTCGTGCCGGACTATCGCTTTACAGTACCCTTGGCGGCCTGAGTGGCGACACCCGTTTCAAAGTTGTACCCAAACGCCACTGGAACCAGCTCGATGGCCTTGACCAGCAAGACCTTAAAAAAGTATTTCGTTATTACGATGCTCAAACCGATGACGAACGACTAACCGAAGCGGTGATGCGTTCGGCCCAATCCCTGGGTGCTGAACTGGAAATGCCAGCACAACTGATCGAAGCCCAGCGCGACAATCACAGCTACCTTGTTCGTTATCAAAAAAATGAACAGCAAATCGAATGCCGTGCCAACCTGTTAGTTAATGCTGCTGGCCCGTGGGTGAATGATGTGCTCAACAAAGTCACACACAAAGTCAGTCAGCTTGCCGTCGACTTAATCCAAGGCACACACATCATCCTTGAAGGCTGCCTTAATCAAGGCATTTATTACATGGAAGCCCCCGAAGATAAACGCGCCGTATTTGTCATGCCCTGGAAGGGCAATATCATGGTTGGCACCACTGAAAGTTTTTATCACGGTAATCCGGCCAAGGTACACCCCCTGGCTAAAGAAAAAAGCTATCTACTGCAAACCTTGGGCTACTATTTCCCCAAATATCGCTACCATAGGCTTCAGGATATCATCGACTCATTTGCTGGACTGCGGGTATTGCCACGCACGGAAGGAACCGCATTCTCCCGTCCGCGTGACACCATTTTTCACACCGATCAGGCCGATGACCCACGTCTAGTGACCATCTACGGCGGCAAACTCACCGCTTATCGCGCCACGGCTGAAAAACTGATCAATGAATTCAAACATGTGCTGCCGGACAGGCCGGCTATTGCCGATACCAAAAATCTCGCCCTCACGTCGCAATAGCCAGACAAAGCCAGTAAAATGATCTACTTTATGATTCAAACAGGATGTCGTAATGAAAAGCCTTTGGGACAACAACGAAGCCAAGCAATACCAAGGTGATCTGGGTCTGCGAGTCTATACATCGCGTCTGCTGGGTCGCGACACCTCGCTGGTATTGCACGGCGGTGGCAACACCTCGGTCAAAGTGACCGAAAAAAACATTGTCGGTGAAACGCAACCGCTATTGTGTGTTAAAGGCAGTGGCTGGGATCTGGAAACCATCGACACACCCGGATTCCCGGCGGTAAAACTCGACCACCTGATCAAACTGGCTAAACTGGAATCCCTCAGCGATCCAGAAATGGTTAACGAATTGCGCACCCACATGACCGATGCATCAGCACCAACACCATCCGTCGAAGCTATCCTCCATGCTACCCTGCCCTATAAGTTTGTTGACCACACCCATGCCGATGCGGTGGTCACCATTACCAACACGCCAAAGGGTCTGGAAAGATGAAACAGATTTACGGTAACAGCGTTGTTTACATCCCCTACATCATGCCCGGCTTTGACCTGGCCCGCCTTTGCGCCATTGAATTTGAAAAACAACGCCATGACAATACCATCGGTATGGTGCTGATGAACCACGGCATTTTCTCATTTGCCGATGATGCCAAAGAGTCTTATGAGCGCATGATCAAGCTGGTGAGTATGGCTGAAGACTACATCAAACAACAAAGTGCCTGGGCGCTGAATTACGACACCCCAGCCCAAGATGATTGTAATGCCATTGCTCTGGCTGAACTGCGCCTGAATATTTCAAAGGCTGGCGGTTTTGCTGTGGTGTTGCGCAGTCAACGTGATAGTAAGGCCATGAGTTTTTGCAACCGTAGTGATCTGGGCAAAATTTCACAGCATGGCCCAGCCACACCCGATCATGTTATTCGCACCAAACGTCTACCATTGATAGGCCGTGATATCGACGCCTATGTTGAGGCATACAAAACCTACTTCAACATAAATTCAGCCAATGCACATCAACCAAAGACCATGCTTGATGCTGCACCGCGGGTCATTCTTGATAAAGAGCTGGGCATGGTCAGCGCGGGTAAGAGCGTCAAAGAAGCCAATATCATTGCCGACATCTATGACCACACCATGGACATTATCGTCCGTGCTGAACTGATGGGCGGCTGGCATGCCCTGTCGGCACAGGATGTATTCGACATGGAATATTGGGACCTGGAACAG
>JAJRWO010000193.1 GCA_024276775.1 Gammaproteobacteria bacterium
AAGAGCGTCAAAGAAGCCAATATCATTGCCGACATCTATGACCACACCATGGACATTATCGTCCGTGCTGAACTGATGGGCGGCTGGCATGCCCTGTCGGCACAGGATGTATTCGACATGGAATATTGGGACCTGGAACAGGCCAAGCTGCGCAAGGGTGGCAAGCCCGCAACGTTCCAGGGCGAAATTGCCCTGATCACGGGTGCCGCCTCTGGCATCGGCAAGGCCTGTGTTGCATCCATGCTGACCCGTGGTGCAACGGTCATCGCCCTGGATATAAACCCTGCCATCGAAACGCTTTTTAACCGTGCTGATGTGCTGGGTATTAGCTGTGATGTGGCCGATGATACGCAACTAATCAATGCCATCAAACAAGGTGCTGCTCACTTTGGTGGTATCGATATGTTAGTGCTGAATGCGGGCATCTTTCCCGCTGGCTGTAAGATTTCAGCGCTGAGCTCAGATGAATGGCGCAAGGTGATGAACACCAATCTCGATGCTAATTTGGTACTACTGCGAGAGGTCTACCCATTTCTGAGGCTGGCTCCCAACGGTGGCCGCGTGGTGGCAATGGGTTCAAAAAACGTTCTCGCACCTGGCCCCGGCGCCATCGCCTACTCGGCATCAAAAGCAGCATTAACACAGATGACCCGTGTTGCCGCGCTAGAATGGGGCGGTGAAAATATTCGCATCAACACCCTGCATCCAGACTGCGTTTTTGATACCGGCATCTGGACCGATGAGGTATTGGCAGCACGCGCCAAACACTACGACCTGACGGTGGCTGAATACAAACGCAAAAATATTTTAAAGACCGAGGTCACCAGTTTTGATGTGGCTGAGCTAACAGCCGAACTTTGCGGTTCGTTGTTTGCAAAAACCACCGCCGCACAATTGCCTATTGATGGTGGTAATGACCGGGTAATATAGCGTTTACATCTCAAACCAAGCAGGGGAAATCCATGAATGCTTATAAAATGATATTGGTTCTAACATTTTTCATCGTTAGCGGCTGTTCCGATAATGTCGATAAAGTGACCGATGAACATGTTTTTAAAACACAAACGGACGTCCTCGACAAGGCCCAAAAAATAGAACAATCAATCATGGATGCCGCCGAGCAACAAAAAGCCAAGATTAACGAACAAAGTTATTAATAGCACGCCATTCCGTCCCATACTCAAGGGTCGAAATGGCGAAAAACCAGCAAGACACCTTAAATTAACTTTTAAATACGGACATCTAAACCATGGCCCAATACATCTACACAATGAACCGGGTGAGCAAAGTTGTTGCCCCAAAGCGCACCATTATCAAGGACATTTCATTGTCATTTTTCCCGGGTGCCAAGATCGGCCTGCTAGGCTTAAACGGCGCGGGAAAATCCACCGTCATCCGTATTATGGCCGGTGTCGATAAAGAGTACGAAGGTGAAGCCCGGCCACAACCTGGCATCAAAATTGGTTACCTGCCACAAGAACCCAATCTTGATCCAAACAAGGACGTGCGCGGCAATGTTGAAGAAGCCCTGGGTGAAATCAAACAGGCCATGACCCGTCTCGATGAAGTCTATGCCGCCTATGCTGAACCCGATGCCGACTTTGATGCCTTGGCCAAGGAACAAGGCGAGCTGGAAAACATCATTCAGGCGGGTGATGCCCACAACCTCGACCGTAAACTTGAGATTGCCGCCGATGCCTTGCGCCTGCCTCCCTGGGATGCAGATGTCACTAAACTCTCCGGCGGTGAACGTCGCCGCGTGGCGCTGTGCAAACTGATTCTATCAGCCCCCGACATGCTGCTGCTGGATGAACCCACCAATCACCTCGATGCTGAATCAGTGGCCTGGCTGGAACACTTCCTGCGCGAGTTTGAAGGTACCGTCGTCGCCGTTACCCATGACCGTTATTTCCTTGATAACGTCGCTGGCTGGATTCTGGAGCTTGATCGTGGTCGTGGCATCCCCTGGGAAGGCAACTACTCTTCCTGGCTGGAACAAAAAGAGGCCCGTCTGGAGCAGGAAGAAAAAAGTGAAGGCGCACGCATCAAAGCAGTGAAATCCGAGTTGGAATGGGTGCGCAGTAACGCCAAAGGCCGTCATGCAAAAAGCAAAGCCCGTTTATCCCGTTATGAAGAGATGGCCAGCCAAAGCTTTGAGGCGCGCAACGAAACCAACGAGCTGTTTATTCCCCCCGGCCCACGCTTGGGTGATAAGGTCATTGAGGCCGTTAATTTGAACAAGGGCTTTGGTGATCGCCTGCTGATTCAAGACCTCAACTTCAACCTGCCACGCGGTGGCATTGTTGGCGTCATCGGCCCCAATGGTGCAGGTAAGTCCACCCTGTTCAAAATGCTAATGGGCATGGAACAAGCTGACAGTGGTGAACTAAACATTGGTGACACCGTGCAACTGGCTTATGTTGATCAAAGCCGTGACACACTGGATGACAACAAGACAGCCTGGGAAGAGATTTCAGATGGCCAGGATATCATCACGGTGAATGGTATGCAGATCAACTCACGCGCTTATCTCAGCCGTTTCAACTTCAAGGGTGGCGATCAACAAAAACGTGTTGGCGACCTGTCCGGTGGTGAACGTAACCGCCTGCACCTGGCCAAACTGCTACAAAGCGGCGGCAATCTCTTGCTACTCGATGAACCCACCAATGACCTGGACATTGAAACCCTGCGCGCCCTGGAAGAAGCATTGCTGGAATTCGCGGGTTGTGCCGTGGTGATCTCGCATGATCGCTGGTTCCTTGATCGCATCGCTACTCACATGCTCGCCTTTGAAGGTAACAGCCATGTGGAATGGTTTGAAGGCAACTACGCCGATTACGAAGAGGACAAAAAACGCCGCCTGGGTGATGACGCGGCATCACAACCACAGCGCATAACCTACAAAAAGTTCAGTGGCTAATGAGAACAGCCCCCTAGGGGTTGTTTGCAATCACCTTCATTCAGGTCATTGGAAACGCTCCCCTAGGTTTGTTTTTTGTTAGGCAACTTCGTTTTGTTTTTCGGGTAAGGCGATATTAAGTTCCAAAATCTCGCAATCACCATCCTTCTCAAGATTGATTTTGATGTCATCAAGATCAATATGTGTGTACTTGCTAATAACCGCTAACAGTTCTTTCTGTAATGCAGGCAGATAGTCAGGGCCACTGTCCGTCGCATGCTCTCGTGACAGGATTAGCTGCAGACGTTCTTTGGCAACCGACGCTGTCTTTTTGCGCCTACGGGTTAAATAATCAAGAATTGACATCATTTAGGTTCCAAATAAACGTTTCAGAAAACTCTTTTTCTTGGTATCGAGAAAGCGCATCGGCAGGTCTTCACCCAGAAAACGGCTAACAAGATCCTGATAAGCCTGACCACTGTTGCTAACCTCATCGCGCACCACCGGCACACCAGCGTTAGACGCGTGCAATACCGCCCCAGATTCAGGGATAACCGCCAACAAATCAATCCCCAACAACTCCTGAATATCCTCGATAGTAAGCATCTCTCCGGTCTCCACACGGCTGGCAGAATAACGGGTCACAACAAGATGTTCCTTAATCGGCTCCAAATCTTCTTCGGCACGCTTGGACTTGGCACCGAGAAGACCCAAAATGCGGTCAGAATCACGCACCGATGAAACTTCAGGATTGGTAACAATCAACGCCTCATCAGCAAAATAGAGCGCCATCATGGCACCTTTTTCGATACCCGCCGGGGAGTCGCAGATAATGTAATCAAAACTTTCGCGTAGTTCGTCAATCACCTTGCCCACACCCTCAATGGTAAATGCATCTTTATCGCGCGTCTGTGAAGCCGGCAAAATGAAGAGATTGTTGTGAGCTTTGTCACGGATCAACGCTTGTTTCAGGCTCGCTTCACCATTAATGACATTAACAAAGTCATAAACAACACGGCGTTCACAGCCCATAATCAAATCCAGATTACGCAAGCCCACATCGAAATCGATAACCGCCGTTTTGTGACCACGAATGGCAAGGCCCGTCGCAAAGCTTGCACTGGTAGTGGTTTTACCTACCCCTCCTTTGCCAGATGTAACAACAACAACCTTAGACAAGCTATGTCTCCTTTAATGTTAAATAAAATCAAATGTCCATATTGACCGCAGCAGCCCTGGTAAACACACCGGTTATTGGCCCAAGGGAATAATCTTAATATGCGTACCATCCAAAAAGATACGCACCGCACGGCTATAAATATCTTTTGCCGAACCATCTTCAAACACCTGATAATTACCGGCAACCGCAACCAACTCAGCCTCCATCGATTGGGTGAAAATACTAGCACTGTTATCCCCCAGCACACCAGCCAAAGCCCGACCGCGCAAAGGGGCATAAATGTGAATATTACCATCGGCAATCACTTCCGCACCAGCATTGACCGCAGCCAATACAACCAAATCACCACCACGGGCATAAATTTTCTGCCCCGAACGCACCGGCTGCGATATCACCTTGGCAGGCAGCGCCACAGGCTTTGGGGCAGCCATCTCAACGTTACTCGGAGCTGTTGTTGTTTTTTCCTGGCTGCTTGGAAGTGAGGATGCGCTGCGTGGTGTTGCGCTGCTCCCACCCTTCAAAACGGCCAAGCCAGCGGCAATTGCAGCCTCAGCCTGCTCCGGACTGGCCTGCCTGACACCCACAGGCACCAAATGAACCTGCCGCAGCAAAACACACAGAGCAGGCAAGTCCAGCACGCTGGCCTGATCATCAAGATGATCGAGTTCAATCACCACAGGGGCATGTTTAAAAAAGCGCAGATGCTGGGCCAAACGCTGAGATAAATCCTCGGCGATCAGCGCCAAATCCACGCTTTGCAAGCGCAGTACCGGCAAAGTGAACATAGAACCCTTGATCTCAAGCGCCGCAGAACCCGGTTCCGAGCGCGAAATCGAGGTCGAGCTAAAATCAAATTTGGGGTTGTCGTCGAGAGGAAGCATTGCTTCCGTTTTATTATCTACATCAGACTGCAATCTATTGCTCCAAAAACGCGGTGGATGGCGCAGTGTAAAATACCATAAAAACCAGATAAGATTTTAGCATAGTAAAGTGGACCCCATAGTCAAGACAAAAACCACCTGAGTTTAAGTTGTACTTTCCAGTTCACATACAGCTGCACGGCTCTGTCCCGGTTCTGCCATGGCCTCTGGCGCTGACGTTTCTTTACCAAATCTGTCCACAATCATCGCCCTACCACCTTGACCACTTTCATAAACCCGGTTTGGGGTTTGATTGGAAAGTGACTGATGGGAGCGCTCGTCGTTGTAGAAGATGAAATATTCCGACAGTCCGATCAGTCGTTCTCCCATGCTCGCATAGCCCTTGACGTGTCCCGTGACGCTTCTGGACGGGTTCGGTACTCCATACCGTCACGGCAACGCCACGCAGCAGGTAGGGGTAGACCTTGTTCTGTGGATGGCGGCGGCTGGTGTTGGGGTCAGGTGCCATTCCGGCCAAGCCCATGCAACGCATCAGTCGCTGCACCCGTTTGCGGTTGACCTCATGCCCTTTGCTTTTCAGGAACACTACCATCCGCCTACTGCCGTAGAAAAGATGGCGGGTATACGCTTCATCGATCAATCGACACAGCAAGAGATCCGTCTCGTCCACAGCGATTGGCTGACGCTGTGCGTAGAGCGTTGAACGCGCCACCTCGGTCAACTCACATTGGCGTACCAGCGGAATCTCATGTTTCCGCTCAATCTATGACCGGCGCATTATGGGAGGCTGATCCCGGACTTTTTTTCAGCCAGTCCAGCTCCATCTTCAGCTTGCCAATCTCACTAAACAGCTTCTCCGGCTGTTGGTGTTCGGCAGCAGGCTTGTGGGGCCTCGCTTACCCTCAAACAGATGCTTCGCCTGCTCCTGAATGGCCTTCTTCCACTGACCCACCTGCACGGAGTGAACTCCATACGCCTGACCAATCTCGTTGATTGTCTACACGCCTTTGAGTGCTTCAAGACCTACCTTTGCCTTGAACTCTGCTGTGTGTACCTTGCGTTTCTTCTTCTCGCTCATTACCTGTTCCTCAGATCCTGGGGTACAGCTTAAATTACTGTCTGGAATCTGGGGTCCACTTTACTTGCAGTGATCTAGGCAGCATCAGAATAGAGCCCTCAACTGAGGCGCTCAAATTTAACAGCTAACCCCTTCCAGTCTTCGGC
>JAJRWO010000194.1 GCA_024276775.1 Gammaproteobacteria bacterium
CCTTTATTGTAAACGGAGTCTGCCAGGGCCTGCTTTTTGGCCTGCATCGCGATGATTTTTTCCTCGACGCTGTTTTCTGTGATGAGCTTGTAAACAAATACAGCTTTGTTTTGGCCGATACGGTGGGCACGATCTGTGGCCTGGTTTTCTGCTGCCGGGTTCCACCAGGGGTCATAGTGAATGACGGTGTCGGCTTCGGTTAGGTTGAGTCCTACCCCGCCGGCTTTTAGGCTGATTAGAAAGACATCGGCCTGGCCTGATTTAAATTCCTCTATTGCAGCATCACGATCACGGGTCTGGCCAGTAAGTTTGCTGTAGCTGATATCATGTTCTTTGAGCGCCGTTTCGATATGAGCAAGCATCTTTGTGAAGGCTGAAAACAATAGGATACGGCGGCCTTCCGCAACCATGCCAGGCAGCATTTGCATTAACAAATCCAGCTTGGCGGATTCTTTTACTGTACGTGCTTGAGCGAGTGGTAACAGCCTGGGGTCGCAGCACACCTGGCGCAGTTTAAGCAGGGCATCGAGGATGGTGATGTGGCTGGCTGACAGGCCTTTATTGGCGATGGCCTGGCGAACCTTGTGTTCCATTGAGATGCGAATACTTTCATATAAGGCTGCCTGACCTTTTTCTAGCGTGACGGTACGGATGATCTCGGTTTTTTTGGGCAGTTCTAGTACCACTTCACTTTTGCTGCGGCGCAGCATAAACGGGGCGATGCGTTGTGCCAGTTGTTGATGGCGTAGGTCATCGCCTTGCTTTTCAATTGGAATGCGAAACAGATTGTTAAATTGTCGTGCTTCACCGAGAAAGCCGGGCATGAGGAAATCAAACAGCGCCCATAATTCGCCGAGGTGGTTTTCCATCGGTGTGCCGGTTAGGCAAAGGCGTTGATCGGTCTTGATTCGACGTATTAGTTGTGCCGCTTTTGCTTTTGGGTTTTTGACAACCTGGGCCTCATCCAGAATCAGGGTGTGATAGTGGTGAGTCAGGAAGGTTTCTTCATCACGGGCCAGCAGTGGATAGGTACTGAGTATCAGGTCATATTTTTTAATCTGGTCAAATTTTTCATGGCGCTCTGGCCCTTGTAAAACAAGTACCTTGAGTGCTGGGGTAAACTGTTCGGCCTCACGTTGCCAGTTGCTCATCAGGCTGGTGGGGGCAATAATCAAACACGGTTTATCCATGCGCCCCTGTTCTTTTTCGAGTAACAAGTAGGCTAGGGTTTGGATGGTTTTCCCCAGGCCCATATCGTCGGCAAGGATGCCTGAAAAGCCATATTCACGCAGGAACCGTAACCAGTTCAAACCATGTTTTTGATAATCACGTAATGTGATGTTAAGCCCTTTTGGTGGTTCAACTGCGCTAATGCCCTGAAAATTTTTAAGCTGTCGGCCCAGTTGACGCAGGGCATCGCCACCACTCCATTGCAGGTAGCTGCTGCCTTGTTCCTCCAAATCACTCAAACGGGCGGCATCAAAACGCGACATGCGCAATGTCCCGTTGTCTTGCAGGCCTTTTTTATCAAAAAGTTCGTAAAGGGTATTGAGGATGGGCTTTAATTGCTCACTGGAAATGTTTAGATACTGATGATCACCGAGGTCTAACGTTAATGAATCAGGTAGTTGGTTTGGTTCATATTGATTAATTACCTGGGTGATTAACGGCAGCAAGTCCAGTGATTGGCCATTGATTTTGGTTTTAAATCGAAGCTCAAACCAGTCGTTGCCATCTTCGTTAATTTCAACATTCCATTGCTCGGTCTGGTGGAAAATCATCGAAAAACTGTGGTCGACATCAATCTCCCAGCCTTGTTGTTCAAGCTGAGGCAGGGTTTCAGTTAAAAAGTGCTGCCAGTGATGAATGGTTTCGTTGGAATTTTTGCTGTTCAGGCGGTGAAAAACAAGTTCCCCGGCATCAGGGTTGGTTCGGCCTTCAAAACCATAGGACTTAATCTGTTCGATGGCGGCATCCTCTGCTACCAGGTCTCGCCAGATTCGTGTAATTGTATTGTCTTTGTTGAAACTGCAGATTTTTTCACCATTGGCATAGGCGAGTTTGTGCTTATTGTATGCAAAACTGATGCGGATGTAATGAAGGTAATGGCCATCCAATTCTTCTGTGGCAAGAAATAGCTGGGGACGGGGCTGTTGGTCTTTAATTTCTTGCACGGCTACCGGCTTAGGGGTGGGTAAAATCGTGCTTGGAATTTTTTCTGCCATGTGTTGACTAAATTCGTCAAGCAGGTCAAGCGGCACTGTCGGGGGTTTGAGCAACTGCCCGAGCTGAGCCAGGGTGTAAGGCGCATTATTCAGCTGGCCAATGCTATTTGAGTCGATTGAAAGATAGAGCGGTGGCATAGTTAACAGCAGCATGCCGTCGGGATTGATCTGCATATCCAATTTGGCGCTGCCATCTGTATTTATCTGCCATTGCAGTTTTAAATGACGCGCCGATTTTAATTGCAGGGGTGTACGGTTTGTATCCAGCCAATAGCAACGGCCTGTGGGCAGCATCTTGTCCAAGGCTAGAAAACCCAAGTCGCCATAAAGCAGCACGCCACGCCAGTGAAGCTGGTTATTGGCTTCGATGAATTCGCAGATTTCCCTGTCAATCGCTTGAACATAGCTGCTGGGGGAGTCATTATTGCTGATGTTATTGAGGTTGGTGTTACGTGTCTTGCCCAGCTTGCCGTTTTTTAGATAACAACCAATACGGAACTCTACTTCCAGTTTGCCAGTCTGCTGGGATGGGCCGAGTAGATAGATTAAAAATTCGGCGTTTTTGGTTGGTGCAGGGTTTTGGTTGCCTGCGTGGTTGAATTCATCAATCCAGGTGATACATTCCGCATCGGTGCGTGATGTTGGTGCTCCATCGGTTGCGTATTGAATGCAGGCAGCGGCGACATGTTTGCAATTGTAGTTAACGGGACAACTGCAATCACCCTCGATATCAATATGCCTTGAGCTTTGGTCAATGCTAATGGATTGTGTGTAAAGGCGGTTACCGCTGCCTTTTACTGAGCTTTTAAGTTTGATGAAATCATCATCTTCAGCTTCAACCAGTACTGATGTTACATAGCCTTTCTGGTAATAGTCATTGCCACAAGCATAGTAAGTGTCGCCGGTATTGATGAGGATGTCTTTATTTGTAAGTATTTTCATTCAAGGCGAAACTTTAGTTTAATTTAAATTAGGAATGGGAATTATATAACGTTTGTAAATGGCGATTGTTCGTTTTTGACTTCTATAATAGTGTAAATAGATCCGCCAAGCAGGACAGTTATTTTATTTTTTGGGTTGTTTCAGTTTGCCTGGGATTGTGTTCTGCAATCCATTCCCGGACAGTTTTTTTACCCAAGGTTGAGGTGTATGCCTGATCCAGGCCCGTGAGTATGTCCTCAACCTCCGGCTGGTTTAGTGTGTTTTTGATGACGTCATTTTTAGCATAGCGTGTGATGCTGATCAATTCATTAAGTGTCATTGCATCGAGGTCTTTCGCCGGAAGATAGCGGCTATCTTTATCAATGATCTCAAGCACGAGCCCATTGCTGATCAGTCGATCAAGGGTATCGCCAAGAAGGCCTGAGGGCACGTTTAACTGACTATTTAGATTGCGCAGCGTCCAGGGGGCGAGTCCTTGATAATAGTGTTTGCCTATCCAGTACATGGTTAATAAGGCCAGTTTTTCTTTTTGGCGGCTGCTGAGTTTAATGTTTCCGCGAATGGGGCGTACATATTCCGGGTGTTGGCGATAAAAGGCAATTTGAGAACCCAGTAAAAAAATTAGCCAGCTTAGATAAAGCCAGATCATAAACGTGATCAGGATGGCGAAGCTGGAGTAGATGGCATCGTAATTTGTGGAGCCAGCAGCAAACGAGGCAAACAGCATACCTCCCGTTTTCCAGAGAATGCCTGACACTGTTGCACCCGTCAGGGCCGGGCCGATTTTAACGCGGGTGTTTGGTATGAACATGTACATGAAGGTGAAGGCGACAATGATCAAGAGGTACGGGATCGTCAGGCTTAAGTAGTAAAACATGCTGCCAAAAGGTTCTATGGCGATAATGTATTGAACAAATGTTGAACTGACCATTGAGGCGGTCATTGCCAGGGCGCTAACAATCATCACCGGGCCGATCATCAGCACGCTCAGATAATCAGTGACACGTCTTAAAAAACTTCTGGGGTTTTTAATGTGCCAGATGTGGTTGAAGGTTTGCTCAATCTTTTGCACCAGCGATATAACGGTATAAAAAAGCATGCCTAGCCCAACAGCACCCAATACGCCGACATTCATGTTGTCGATAAAACCAATAATATTGTTGCCTATTTCTTCACCCTTTGTTCCCAGTGGCGTCAGGAACTCAAGCAGGAATGGCTCAATTTGTCCCTGTACGCCAAAGGCCTTGAGCACAGAAAAGCTAACGGCTAACAGTGGTACCAGTGAGATGAGAGTGGTATAAATGAGGCTCATGGCGCGTAGCGTCAATTGACCGGCGATTAATTCATGCAGAACGACAAACACTAAACGTGATGTCTGAGTTAGCCAGCACCTGCTTCGGCTAGCGCTACTGAGATCCGTCTCCCAAAGTTGTTGATATAGAAGGTTTTTATACTTAGTCAAGGTGTCGTGCATGTGTGTTGCTGTTCCAGGTTTGGCTTGTTCAAAGGTTGCTTAGGAATGGAAGTGGCCAATGGTATATGATTCCCATCCCTGTAAATTTAGATTATCGAACAAATCAATGGCAATTGTACTGAAAATTTACTCGGCAGTGGCTTGAATGATTAATGTAAGCTTCTCGCAATAGAGATATAGTCTCTCTACGGCCAGCCAAAAAGGCATTATACGTTTTATTTATGATGGCGTTTAGAGGCTTGAAAGTAGCCGATAATTAACTCATTAGAGATGCTTTCGGTTAAAATCATCTCTTTGATATCTAAAAGTCTATCACAGCTATACTCAGAAAGTAGTCATAGAAAACCTGGAGATGCAGTATGGAAAACCCAGCAGAAAATCAATCAGCATCGCCTAAAAAAGGTGTTATGTCACAACTGTTTGGCTCTAAATTGCGAACCAGTAAGCGTTTTTGGGGAGCGCTGCTTCTGACTTTGTATACATTATTTGGTTTTTTTATAGTACCGTATATCATCAAGTCACAGTTGACCGCACTGGTGCCTGAACTGACAGCGCGAAAATTTGCGGTTGAAGAGGTTCGTTTTAATCCGTATGCATTATCTTTAACCTTGTCTGGGGTGTCGCTTGCCGATAAGGACGGGGTTGAACTGGCTGGCTTTGATGAGTTCTACGTCAATTTTCAGGCCAGTTCACTCATTAACTGGGCCTGGACATTTGCGGATATTAACATTGATGGCCCGCGTGGCAATATTAGAATCAATGAAGAAGGTAACCCCAGCTTTCAAGATTTGTTGGTAAGTGATCAGGTTGCGGCTGAAACGCCCCCTCCGGTGGTGGAAGAGGCGGCGCTGCCGCGATTAGTGATTCATCGCTTAGCCGTGAACAATGGTCGTTTTCTGTTCAGTGACCACTCAATTCCAACGCCATATAAACAAGAAATTTATCCACTGTCATTTGAGTTAACCGACTTTTCCACCCTGCCGGAAAAAGACGGCCCTTATCAAATTCAGGTGGTATTTCCCGATGGTGGTCGGTTAGCATGGCAAGGGGATGTGTCAGTCAACCCTTTACGGGCAACAGGCCGTGTTGAGGTTAATGCGGTTCAAATTCGGGGAATATGGCGTTACGTTCAAGACCAACTGCGTTTTAGTGTTGACTCAGGTCAACTGGCGATCAGTGCCAATTATCAATTTTTGATGTCCAATCAAGGGCCGGAACTAACGGTAGATCAAATTTCCGTCAAGCTTAGTGACTTGGCCATTCGCGAAAAAACCAGGACAGCGCCTGATTTACGAATCGCCGATATTTCACTATCGAATGGCCAGCTATTATTGCATGAACAACGGCTTCAGCTGGATGAAATTTCCATCAGCAGTATTGATTTGAAGACGTTTATGACAAAAGACGGAGAGCTTGATCTGGCGCAGCTATTTTCGCCCATTGATACCGACACAGAAGCCGCGCAAACAGAACAAGTCGACGATATTGAGCCGTGGTCAATTAATCTTAACCGGTTTGTGATCAATAAAAGTCAGGTGGCCTTTTCTGACCAGAGTACAGAGCCGACAGCTGAGATCAGGATTAAGGATCTTGACTTTGTGTTAAGCAATATAAATAACCAAACGGATGCTCGTTTTGACTTTCAGGCAAGTATGCACATCAATCAAAAAGGCAGCCTCAAGATGACGGGGGAGATCGGTGCAATGCCCGTTTTTTCCGACGTGTCGTTGATTTTGGAAACGTTGCCATTGAAAGACTTTCAGCCCTATCTTAATGCCACCACCTATATGGATATAGAAAGGGGGGCTTTAATGTTTGATGGCAAACTGCAATATTTTGAATCCGCGAGTCCTTATCTTTTTCGCTTGAGTGGCCGCAGCAGCGTGCAAAAACTGGCAATGCTACATAGTCAAACGGGGGATAAAGTTGTTGCCTGGAATGAGCTGAAAATTAAAGACCTGGATTTAAAACTGCAACCGGATTCTATTTCAATTTCAACGATAACATTTGATCAATTAAACAGCCATGTTGTGATTAATGCAGACGGGGTGATGAATGTTTCTAGTCTGATGAAAGAAGATAAGGTGGCGACCGTTGAGCCGCAAACGGAGCATAGCGAAGCAAAGACTGATGTCTTTCCCGTGAGCATAGATACCGTTGCGATTAATGATGGTGCTGTTACATTTATTGATAATACGATGTCACCTCGGTTTACGACTAAACTGTCTCGGTTTGAAGGGACAATAAAAGGCCTGTCATCAGAAGAATTGGCTAAGGCTGATGTTGAATTGAATGGTCGTGTTGATGATGTTGCAAAGCTGTTAGTGACGGGAAAAATCAATCCACTCAAGGGTGATCTTTACAGTGATATTAACATTAAATTTGAAGGTTATGATATGACCGCTGTCACACCTTATACTGGAAATTTCATCGGTCAGGCGGTTGATAAAGGTCGGCTTGATCTGAATTTGGGTTACCGTGTTTCTGAAAGAGAGTTGGTGGGTGAAAATAAAATTTCCCTGGATCAATTTACCCTCGGGCGAGATATCAAATCAGCGAACGCAGTAAATCTGCCAGTGGGATTGGCTATTGCCCTGCTAAAAGATGCAAACGGCCGTATTGATTTATCACTGCCTGTGCGCGGCAATCTTGATGAACCTGAATTTAAAATAAGCAAGATTGTATTCAAAGCCTTGTTTAATGTGATTACGGGCATTGCCACGTCACCCTTTAAATTATTGTCTAAATTGGTGGGTGGCGATCAAGAGCTGGATAAGGTTGCATTTGTGCCGGGTAAATTAAAGATGATTGAAAACCATCAAAGCCGACTTGATTCCTTGGCCAAAGCGTTGATGCAGCGACCACAATTGAGCATGGAAATTCGTGGACTGTATGACCCGGACAGAGATACCCGTGCAATGCAAAAACAAAAGCTGGCAAGCTTTTTTGAGTTACCTGAAGGTGTTGCATATGCAGACTTGGCACTGTCATCCATCGAGTCTAAACTCAGTCAACAGTTTGGGCAGGAAGCGGTGGCGGCAATTAAAACTGAAAATATGCGCTTGCCAGAGGGCGCAGAAGAAACAGTCAATCCTGAGCTTGATGTGGACGCTTATCGTTATGCGCTGTATGAATACTCACTCAAGGCGCAGCCTGTTTCAGATGATGAGTTACGTGATCTTGCCCGTTTACGCGCCAGCCAGGTTCGAAATTATTTGGTTGAAACAGAAGGCCTTAACCCAGAGCGGATTTTTATCATGGAAGCTGACGCGGATGGCTCGGCAAACGAGGCGGGCGTGTTGACCTTGTTCCAGCTTTCGGTGAACTAGACGAACCTCCGTTTTTTGTTCGGCATGGGCGACTCAATCACCCGTCACGGATAACTTGAGATAGAACAGAATGCAACATCGATTATTAATATTGTCATTACTGTTTGTCTTAATCCCTATTGCTCAGGCGGCGGAACAGCTTCGCGTAGCGGGTTCTACCACTGTGTTGCCGATTGTGGCCGAGGCTGCTAAATACTTTCGCCAGCAGAATCCCGGGTTGACTCTGACGGTTTCCGGTGGTGGTTCAGGCGTTGGCGTCGCCAGTATCGACCAAGGGCTGATTGAAATAGGAATGGTTTCTCGTGACTTGACGGTGGCTGAAAAACAGCGCTTGCAGGGCAAGGTAAGACAAGTGGCCATCGCCCGTGATGCGGTGGCCGTGGCGGTTTCCAAAGGTGTGTATGAGGCCGGTGTCACACGGCTTTCCCTGGCCCAAATTGCGGCTATTTATCGTGGTGAGATCAAAAACTGGCAACAGGTTGGTGGCCCGGATAGCCGTATTCTGGTGATTGACAAAGAGACCTCCCGCGGTACCCGCCATGTTTTTGCCAAGGTTGTGCTGGGCAATGAGCAGGCACGGGCAGCAGGTGCCTCGATTATTACCGGTTCAAATAACGAAGAACAAGCGGCCATTGCCAGCAGCAACAAGGCCATTGGTATGATCTCACATGCCTGGCTTAATGATGCCGTGCGTGCCCTGGCCATAGGCGAGGCTGACAGTGCAGTGTTGCCGACATTTGCGACGGTTGCCGATGGCAGTTACCCCATCCAGCGTCAGTTGAATTTATTGCTATCGCAAAGTGGTAACAAGGCGAGCATTGCTTTTGTCGACTTCCTGCTTTCTGTACAAGGGCAGCAAATTGTGCAACAGGTAGGTTATCTGCCAGTGCATTGAAGTATAGGTAGGCTGGCCACTGTGTCACTTTTTATCCCAGCCTAAGAGAAACCGCTTGTGTTGAGATTTTGGCTCACCTTTTCGTCGTTAACCACGACACTGATCATTCTGGCTGTGCTGGGTTTTTTGTTGCAGGCCAGTTGGCCCTTATTCCAAAGCCAGGGTTTGAGCTTTGTCATCGAGCCTGAATGGTATCCCTATGAACAGTTATACGGTCTGCTGCCGGTACTGGTGGGCAGTTTTTGGTCGGTTGTGTTGGCCTTATTGCTGGCAGTGCCGACAGGGCTGGCAGCCGCCATTCTTTGTGCTGAATTATTACCTGAGCGTGGCCGGGCTGTGCTGCGTTTCAGTATGGAGTTGATGGCCGGTATCCCGTCAGTGGTGTATGGCCTGTTGGGTTTATGGTTATTGTTACCCTTGCTCGAAAGCCAGTTTGACCTGCTAACCGGCCGCAGCCTGTTGGCAGCCGGCCTGTTATTGGCTTTGATGATTCTGCCGACGATCATGGTATTTTCAGAGACGGCGATTCGTGCGGTTGTTGTTGAACAACGTCAGACGGCACTATTGCTGGGTCTGGACTGGCCAGCACGGTTGTTGCGGCTGTTGTTGCCGCAGGCCTGGCCCGGTATTCGCATCGCCATCCTATTGGCGCTGGGGCGGGCCATGGGTGAAACCGTGGCAGTGATGTTAGTGGTGGGTTCGTTAGATAGACTGCCACAGCCCGTGTATAACCTGTTGCAACCGGCTCAGACGCTGACTTCCCGCGTGGGGCGTGAGATGGCTGAGGCAGCTGTTGATTCAATACATTGGGCGGCTCTGATGAGCAGTGGTCTGGTGCTTGCTTTGGTGGCGATGGTCTTGTCATTGCTAACACGGCGGCGGTAATGAACAGAAGCCTATTGAGCAAATTCATTATTATTGTTCTGGCTCTGCCGGCACTACTGCTGCCGGGTGCTTGTCTGGCCTATATCCTGTTTAAAGGGTTGCCAGTCCTGAGTGGATCATTTATTTTTAGTGCCACAGAGGGGCTGGGTTTTGGTGTCAGCAGTGGTGTTCTGGCGCAACTACTGGGGTCGTTGTTATTGGCGCTGGCGGCAAGTCTGCTGGCAACACCATTTGCCTTGGGCACGGCGTTTTATTACTGCTTGTATGCATCAAAGCGACAACAGACCCTGTTGGCTGGTCTGCTGAACATGTTGCAAAGTATTCCGCCGATTGTGTTTGGCCTGTTTGGTTTGATTGTCTTTGTGCACTTATTGCAGTGGGGGGTGTCATTACTGAGTGGCGCTGTTATTTTGGCGATGGTGATCTTGCCCATGCTGGTGCTGAACAGCATTGCCAGCCTTGAACGTATCCCGGCGCAATATACCGAGGCCGCACAGTCGCTTGGTCTGCATGACGGCGCTATTATTAGTCGTGTTTGGCTGGCCCAGGCCTGGCCGGGTATTCTCACCGGCCAACTATTGGGGATTGCCCGCGCTCTGAGTGAAACAGCGCCGATTTTGTTTACCGCCACAGTGTTTTCTGGCGTGGTCTGGCCGGCGTCGATATTTAGCCCGGTGACCACCTTGCAGACGCATATTTTTTATCTGGCTCAGGAAGGCAGTCGCCAGGAGGTCATTCAAGTGGCCTGGGGCAGTGCCGTGGTATTACTGGGACTGGTGGCGGTTTTCGCCTTGCTGGCACGTTACCTGGCGAGCCGCTATGAAAATTCTCAACGTCTGGGAGTAGAGTGATGATTCCACAGCCTGAAATAATTAAACCCGCATTGCCGCAAGGTCAGTCTGTGCCTGATTCGATCGCCTTACAGATACAGGGCCTGAGTCTGATGTTGGCAAATACTCAGGTGCTTGATGGAATTGCGCTTGAATTGCCACAGACCGGTATCACGACCTTGATTGGCCCGTCCGGTGCAGGCAAGAGTAGCCTGTTGCGCTGCATTAATGGTCTGCACCAACATTGGCAAGGGAAAATTGAGTTGGCGGGGCAAAACATTCACCACTGGCAGGGGGGGTGGGATCAGTTGCGTCGTCATATTGGTTTGATTGCACAAAAGCCCTGTGTCTTTCCACAATCAATTCGTAGCAATGTGGTGTTTGGTATTCAGGGCTGGCGTCAGCGCCGCCGTGCCGATGCTCTGGTTGAAACCGTATTGCGTCAAGCTGCTTTGTGGGGCGAGGTTTCTGCGCGGCTGTCGGCCCCGGCTGAGACCTTATCTCTGGGGCAACAACAACGACTTTGTATCGCCCGCGCCCTGGCTATCAAGCCTAACTTGTTATTGCTGGATGAACCAACGGCCTCGCTTGACCCACGTTCCAAACAGCTGATTGAGCAGTCAATCAAATCCCTGGCAGCGTCGATGCCGGTGTTATGCGTTACCCATGACCTTGAGCAGGCCCGGCGTCTGAAGGGACGGGTGGTTTTTATGTGTGATGGCAAAGTGATTGAGCAGGCGGATAGTGAGGTGTTTTTTAAGCAGCCGCAAAGGCTGGAGAGCCGTGAATTCCTAAGCTGGAGTGTCTGTGAGTGTTAGTTTTCTAGTCACCTGCCAGGTTGCAGATAAGCTATTTTCTCTTCTAAAGCTCATAACACATATCTCAACATGGGATTTTTTGAGGCTCAACTACGGTGCACTTTATTTTAGTCCACGTTTTTGATTGTGGTCTTTAACGTTTGTTTCGATATGCTGATCAAGCTGAGGCGCTGCCGCAGGCTTAGACCTCGGTCGAGGGTGTCTGAGATGAGTTGCGTAGCTTGTTTGCAGGTTGTCATGTTGATTATCGTTATGTTTTTGTTTTGCTGAAGCATTGTTGACCCAGGCACTGGTGCATACGCATTCTTGAGAGCATAATCCACAGGTTGTTAGTCGTGGACAGGGTCATTTCCTTGCAGTTAGACAAGGCGGTTGGTTTCTCCCCTAAATATGAATTTACTCCAACCATAAACTAACTTGCTTCAAATCTGACAGCGATAATTGCCCAGCGGATTCTTTTAATCTCAGGCTATTCAAAACATAATCATAACGTGCTCGCTGATAATCACGCTGGCCACGATACAGCTCTCTATTGGCTTGTAAAACATCAAAAGTGGTGCGCATACCCGCGTTATAGCTCGCCTCTATTGCTTTATGTGCCTGATGATAAGAAACAACGGACTGCCGTAGTGATTGCACACGCGCAATACTTGCTATCACTCCCAGATACGCTTCCCGAGCCTGACCGCGTACTGCTCGAATCGTCGCTTCCATTTTTGCTAAATTCTGGTCGTATTGCTGCACTGCTGTGCGCGTTCGTGAGCGTACCTTACCGCCCAGATAAATCGGCATATTCAATTGCAACCCTATCGTTTGATTTTCAGTTTCACTATTACCAAAATTACCGCCTCCTGAAATTGATTTTGAGTACCTTGCCACCAAATCCAGCGCAGGGTAATGGCCTGCTCTCTGTTTACGTATTTCTTGTCGTAATATTTTGTTATTATGCCGCAGTGCTACCACCTGCAAGTTATCACTCAACGCTAACGCTTCCCATTTTTCAATACCGGCAGGCGTTGGCGCATCCATAACAAGTGATTCTTTTAATGGGGTCAGTTTTTCATGATACTGGTCTGTCATTTGACGCAATGATTCCAGACTGTTCGTCAGCTGATTTTGAGCGTCAATCTCTGAGGCAATGGTTGAATCCAGCCGAGCCTTCGCCTCATAAACGTCAGTAATGGCAGACAGCCCGGCATTCAACCGACTTTCAACCTGCTTGAGCCGTCTTTGAATTGCCTGTTTTTCTGCGGCCATAAAGCGCAAGTTATCTTGCGCCGCCAGCACATCAAAATAGCGCTCCGAGACGCGAATGATCAAAGATTGCTGCGCGGCAATAAACTCAGCATCGGCCTGATTGATACGATCATTGGCTTGTTTAAAGGTAACAATGTTTTCGAAACGAAACAGTGATTGATTCAGTGTTACAGAGTAACCATAACTATTATAGTCTTCTTCTCCATCAAACTGAGAGAGACCATACCTGCGTTTTTGAGAATTATCCGTTGTATTGGCACTCACATTAATGCTGGGCAATAACAACGAGCGGTCTTGTCGCTTCATTTCCACTGCAATGTCATAGGAAATTTCAACCTGCTTTAATTCAGGGTCAGATTCCAGTGCCAACCAATACACATCCAGAATATTTTCTGCGGCAAAACTCTGCATCGAAACAAACAGCAACAATAAACCCTGACATACTCTCACCCTACCGCTCCAGGCGGCGACGTGGATGGTGGTGAATTTTGTGCTGAGAGATCAATCACTCGGTCTGCCAACGCAATGGTCTCTTGCCTGTGCGCAATAATGACTCGCGTGATTGGCATCTGTTTAATCGTTGCATTAATCATACTTTCAGTATTTGTATCAAGATGGCTGCTGGCTTCATCCAAAAATAATATTTTAGGCTTCACATACAATGCCCTGGCTAAAAATATCCGTTGCTTTTGGCCACCCGATAGCGTTGTCCCCATATCACCGACCAAGCTGTTATACGCCATTGGCATTTGTGCGATCTCATGATGAATTGCAGCCATCTGCGCCACGTATTGCACGCGCTGAAGATCCATTTGGGGGTCTGAAAAGGCGATATTTTCAGCGATTGAACCGGCCACCAAACAATCTTCCTGCATAACAGCAGCCGTTTGTGATCGCAGTTCAGCTTTATCCAGCTTCGAAATATTATTACCGTCATAATAAACCTCACCGGCAACAGGGTCGAGCAAACCTAACATCACTTTCAAAAGTGTTGATTTACCGCAACCGGATGCCCCGACGATCACAACCGTTTCGCCAGCCGTTATTTTAAAACTCAGGTTTTCGAATACATAAGGGTCATTCTCAGAATAGCGGTAACTGAGATTTTTAACCTCAATTTCGCCTTTCAACTCAACTTTTGAATCCAGAAACTCGCCTGTGCCTTGCTCAGGCTCGGCATGCACAATATCTGAGACCCGTTCCAGATCAACGCCCGCTAATTTAAACTCAACAATGATATCAATCAATGCCGACACTTTGCCTGTAAACTGACCTTGATAGGAAAAAAACGCATACAACATACCCACTGAAAAAACACTCGCCATAATTTCCTGAGCGCCGACCCACACAATCAATATGCCTGCAATGGGAAATACCGTTTGATTAATGGCCGATATAATAATGCCTAATTTTCCCAGTTTAATACCCGCATTCAGTGACGCTGAATAATTATTTAACCACATGGATTCACGCTGACTTTCTTTTGAAAACAGTTTGATCGTTTGAACAGCGCGAACTGTTTCCATAAAATTAGTGCTTTCCTTCGCAGAAAGAACAATAGATTCTTGTTTGTATTGCTCATTTAAACGATAAGTGACAACACGAACAATGATATAAATAAACACCGCAACGAGCACGATGAATGCCAATTTAGGGCTGTATATAAACATCATCACCAAGGTTGTCATGGCCATGATGCCATCGACAATGCTGGCAATCAGTCCCTGGGTAAACAGGCCGATTACACTGCGCAGCGAGCCAAAACGCGAGATAATGTCGCCCAGGTGACGTTTTTGAAAATAATCCAATGGCAAGCGCAGTAAATGCCGCAACATATTAGCTAAAAGTTGCACATCCAACGTCGAATTCAGATAAAGAATCACCCAGGAACGCAATGTCGTTGCCGCCATCTGTATCAAAGCCAGCATGCCAAAACCTAATGCCAGCGCCATCAACAAATTTTCATCCGATGATGCAATTACATGATCCACCGTGATCTGCATAAAAAATGGCGAGACCAAGACAAACACTTGCAACACCAGTGACAGCAATAAAATTTGAAACAGTGCACGCTTCAAACCCGTCACACCTTTTAATAATTCGGTGACTTTAACTCGTTGAAAGAAGTGGACCCCAGAAATCAGACAGTAGTTTAAGATATAAAAACCTGTCAAAAAGGGGTTCAGAAATGACACGCAAAAAATTTAGCAATACATTTAAAGCCAAAGTTGCACTAGAAGCACTGAAAGGCGAAAAGACGGCGAA
>JAJRWO010000195.1 GCA_024276775.1 Gammaproteobacteria bacterium
CTTGCCACGTTTGAGCCTTTCTGCCACTTTTTCACGCACTTTCAATTCCAGTCCACGCAGCTCATCAGGCATACGTAAACCAATATCGAGATAACGATGATTAACCGAGCGCAACTCCCAACGCAAACTGCCAAAATCGGTGTCCTGCTCACGGCGGGCAAATGAGGTCATACTTAAAATCATGCGAGTCTCCTGAGTAATCGGGGGGTGTGATAGTCACTGTTTGAGACTGGTTTATAAAGCCAGGATAGGCGCCAAACAGACAACAGCATCAGACCAAGCAGGGACAAAAAGGTCAAACTGCCACCACCGCTGCGTCTAGCAAGAGTACTGACGTCCTCTTCATCAGTCGCATCCTCATCTGTGCTGACATCTATACTCACACCCGAACCTGATTCGTCATAAAGCAACTCGCTCACCGGCTCTGTTACCAGTGTTCGCTCACCACCTTCATTATCTTTGGCGCTAACCCTGACGGTTATGTCCGCACTAAAATCATCTTCAGTTAAAACATATGTGTCCACAACAGCATCCTCTATGTCCCGACCATTTGCCAGCCACTGATAAGTATAACTGACAGCCACATCCCTCCCTTCCGGGTCGGTGGCTGCAGAATTAATCAGCGCCAATGTTTCATCCACAGCAAACAGGCCTTTAATACTCGGCGTTGCCGTAAACACAGGCAAGGTATTGAGTCGCTCTAGCACAACATCAGTCAATACAGGTGAGCGCACTGGTGACAGGCTTTTTAGTTTTGCCTTCCAACGCAAATCATCGCCCGCTGACGGAAAGAAAAATGCTTCACCGTATGTCACCAGATGCCATTTTAAACCGCCATCATTGCTGAGATAGAAATCAACCCCCGTGTTGCGACTGCCAATATCATTGGCTTGGTTGTTCGGTGAAACAAAGTTAAGCTTGACTGAAACAGTCCGCACCACCCGATCAGCCGAGCCTGGATGAACCGAGTTAATTTGTTTGGAAACCACTTGCCCGACATGGCTACGATAAACCACTTGATCGTAATATTTGCTGGGCTGTTCATAATTACCCACCAGCACTTCTGGCGAACCATCTTTGTCTAAATCCACCCGTTTGATAAAGCGACTATCAGCGACTTCCTGTCCCACCGTCATCGCCGCCAAAAAGCCACCCGCACCATCGTTTAGATACAGTTTATTGAAACCGTTTTTATTGGCCACCAGCAGATCAATGTTATCGTCACCATTGATGTCAACCAAATCAAGATCGTTACTGTAATCGGCAACACTACCGACAGTCGTTCCGGCGTTGGCAAAAGTACCGTTGCCATCGTTCAAATACAACTTATTGGCTTGATTGGCATCGTTGCCAAAAACGATATCCAGACCGTCGACACCATCCACATCCGCCACAATCAAACTCACACTACCGTCCACTTCCGGATTGAACGGATCACCAATATCCACAGCTTCAGCAAAGACGCCAGCCCCATTATTGAGATAAAGCTTGTTGGTCTGGCCTGAATTAGCCGTCATCAAATCGGGAAAGCCATCACCATTCATGTCGGCCAATTCAACAGCGAAAGTGGCATCTTTATCAGCGCCAATATTCGTCCCGCTACTGGGAAAGACACCGGCATTATTTAAATAAAGTTTATTGGACTGATAGTTATTGCCCACCACAAGATCCAGGTCACCATCGGCATCCACATCTGCCACAGCGATACTATAGGTAGCACTATAAGCGGGCGGAATACTGGCACTGTAAATGGCCGCTTCATCATCCGCACCAATTACCTTTCCTGCGGTTGAAAAACGCCCCGTACCATCAGCGTTATTAAAATAAATCTTGTTGAGTTCACCATAGTTAGCCACCACAATATCTAAAAAACCATCCGCATTCAGATCAGCCAAAACAAGCGCATAGGTAGCATCAACATCGTCTAACACTGGCGGCGCTGGATTGTTGTCAATACCGATATTAAACGCCTCCGCAAAACCACCGTTGCCATCATTCAGGTAAACCTTGTTATCCTGACCATATAAACCCGTCACAATATCATCAAAACCATCGTTATTCAGATCGCCAACCGCCATACTGTTCACCGGGTCACCCTCACTATTACCCACGAAATCAGCCCCCAAGCCGACAAAACCACCACCACGGCCATTGCGATAAAGTTTGTGATCCTGACCCTGGTTGACCACCAGCAAATCCATATCACCATCGCCATCAACATCGCCGAGACAGACTGCCTGACTGGTATCCGCCTCATCCTCTAACACAATGCCAACACGGCTAAACTGACCGGCACCTTGATTCAGATAAAGTTTATTGTTTTGGTTTTCATTCGCCACCACCAGATCCAGGTCACCATCACTATCCATATCCACCAACATGGCGCTACTACTGTCATCAAGTGCTTCACCAATCGCCGTGCCACTGGCGTCGAACCTTCCCTGACCTTTATTTAAGTAGAGTTTGTTGACCTGATTTTTATTGATTGCCACCAAATCGATATCACCATCGTTATCGACATCCCCCTTGGCAAGAGCATAAGTGGCATCGGCATCATCATTCCCCACAGACGCCAGCGAACGAGAAAAACCGCCCTTGCCATTATTCAGGTAGACCCTGTTAACCTTGCCGGCAGCCGCATTTTCACCTGTGTTTCCAACAATCAAATCCAGGGCGGCATCACCATTCACGTCCAGCAAAACCAAGCTGGTGGACACATCAACTTCTCTGCCTATGGCAACACCAACAACCGTAAAATTAGCATCACCATCATTCAAATATAACTTGTTGGTCTGGCGAGCATTGGCCACCACCAAATCCAGGTCGCCGTCGCCATCCACATCCCCCAGCGCCAAGGCACGGGTATCATCAAGATCAGGGGATGGCGAATCAGGCAATAACTGTTTCAGGCTAAAATGACCAAGGCCGTCATTCAGGTACAGCTTATTAGACAAATCATCCGTTTCAGCCAGGCCAGAATTGCCGACAAACAGATCCAGGTCACCATCACCATCCGCATCTCCCAACGCAAGACTGGTGGTGATATCGACCTCATCACCAATGCGGCCATCCCCCGGCCCCAGCGCAAAACCACCCGCGCCATCCCCCAGATAAATTTTATTGCCCCCACCCAGATTGCCTACTAGCAAATCCAGCTCATCATCACCATTAACATCTTCCAGAACAGCCGCGGCACTGTTATCAGCGCCGCCGCCAATCACACTCATCACGCCGTGACTCAGAAGATCATTCAGCGCCTGGTTACCCGGTGCCAGTGAAATCGTGCCATCGGCTTCAGACCAGTGAACCGTCGTTTGGCTCATGTCTATCCCCGCCAAACTGGCAAAGTCTTCTGACACCAGCGCCTCTGCCGCAACATAATTCGTCGCCAGACATAGCGCCACAGCAAACATGGTTTTGCGGGGGAGAATGTTTTTTCTCAAGCTTGTCGCCTCATTACATACATCAATTATCAGCCAAAATGTGATTCTTAATCCAGCCACCAGTGTAACCAAGCAGGCCTTTCAGGCAAACCTTTACAGAGACTAATCACCACTTAAGCGATCCAAATCCGCTATAATCCCGCCCCATCCTACAATCGCGAACATATTTTAAGTTAAAAGGAATCACCATGCGTCCAAGCGGCCGAGCACCCGACCAACTTCGCCCAATCAAACTCACTCGCCACTTCACCAAACACGCCGAAGGCTCAGTACTGGTAGAATTTGGCGATACCCAAGTCATCTGTACTGCCTCAATCGAAGAACGCATACCGCGCTGGCTCAAAGGCAAGGGCAAGGGCTGGGTGACCGCTGAATACGGTATGTTGCCCCGTTCCACCGGCTCACGTATGAATCGCGAAGCCGCCCGCGGTGGTCAAGGTGGCCGCACCATGGAAATCCAGCGCCTGATCGGCCGTTCATTGCGCGCCGTGGTCAACCTTGAGGCTCTCGGCGAGCGTGTAATCACCGTCGATTGCGACGTTATCCAGGCCGATGGTGGTACCCGTACCGCCTCAATCACTGGCGGCTATGTTGCCCTGGCGGATGCCTGCCAACACTTGCTGGACAAGCGTTTGATCAAAAAAAATCCCATGTTTGGCCAACTGGCTTCGGTGTCCGTCGGCATTTATCAGGGCACACCTGTGCTGGACCTTGATTACGCCGAAGACTCCAACGCCGAAACCGACATGAACGTAGTCATGAACGACGCCGGCGCCTTTATCGAAGTACAGGGCACCGCCGAAGGCCACGCTTTTCATCGCGACGAACTGGACGCCATGTTGACACTGGCTGAAAAAGGCATCGGCGAACTGATCGCAAAACAATCAGCCGCACTTGAGCGCTAAACCATGAGCAGACGTATCGTCCTCGCTACCAGCAACCCGGGCAAGGTTCGTGAACTGAGCGCCTTATTGGCCTCATTGAACATCGACATTATTCCGCAGTCGGAATTCGATGTGCCCGACGCCGACGAAACCGGCCTGACTTTCATCGAAAATGCCATCATCAAGGCCCGCAATGCCGCCGCCTACACCGGCCTGCCCGCCATTGCCGATGACTCTGGGCTGGAAGTGGATTGGCTTAAGGGGGC
>JAJRWO010000196.1 GCA_024276775.1 Gammaproteobacteria bacterium
CCAACAATTTGCGCCTGCGTATTGAACTGGAAGAAAAAGGCGGCCAGGTCCAGAACAAGGGTTCCAGCCTCAGTCTGGCTGAAGAAGATGACGCCGGCCCACCAGGCTTATCACTAAAATAACAACATCACATAAGCACAAAAAACCCCGTCAGTCTTACAACTAACGAGGTTTTTTATTTTAGGTCGCTAAAAGCGGCTGATTATATTTTAGCTGTTCAATTTGCGCCTGAGCGATTCGAAGGCAAGGCACTCATTTACCATCGTAAATAAGCACCTTTGATACCATAACCGAACCGATCAAGCGCGCATTGAATGGCTAAATTTACATCATGCCACCCATACCACCCATACCACCCATACCGCCCATGCCACCCATATCAGGCATAGCAGCACCACCTTCTGATGGCTTATCAGCAATCATCGCTTCAGTGGTAATCATCAGACCAGCAATAGACGCCGCTTTTTGCAATGCTGAACGAGTCACCTTGGTTGGATCCAGGATACCCATTTTCAACATATCGCCGTATTCACCAGTGGCGGCATTGTAACCAAAAGAACCCTTACCTTCAGCAACCTTGTTGACAACCACGGCGGCTTCATCACCGGCATTAGCAACGATCTGGCGCAGCGGCTCTTCCATGGCACGAAAAGCAATGGTAATACCAACGTCTTGATCGTGATTTTCACCTTTCAGACCCTTAATCGCCTGCAGAGCACGAATCAAGGCAACACCACCACCAGGAACCACACCTTCTTCTACTGCGGCACGCGTTGCATGCAGCGCATCATCAACGCGGTCTTTTTTCTCTTTCATTTCAACTTCTGTGGCAGCACCAACCTTAATGACAGCAACACCACCGGCCAGTTTGGCAACACGCTCTTGCAGCTTTTCTTTATCGTAATCTGACGTTGTGTCAGCGACCTGGGTCCGAATTTGAGTCACACGTGTTTCAATATCAGCGGCCACACCAGCACCACCAATGATAGTGGTATTGTCCTTGCTGATCTGAATGCGCTTGGCACTGCCCAACTGTTCCAGCGTTGCTGTTTCCAGCGACAGACCTACTTCTTCAGAAATCACTTCAGCGCCAGTCAAAATGGCAATATCCTCCAACATCGCCTTGCGGCGATCACCAAAACCAGGTGCTTTGACCGCAGAAACCTTAACGATGCCACGCATATTATTCACAACCAGCGTCGCCAAAGCTTCGCCTTCAACATCTTCAGCAATAATCATCAAAGGTTTGCCTGACTTGGCAACAGCCTCAAGAACAGGCAGCAGTTCACGAATGTTAGAAATCTTCTTGTCGTAAATCAGGATAAATGGTACATCCAGTTCGGCCGTCATACTTTCCTGATTAGTCACAAAGTAAGGCGACAGATAACCGCGATCAAACTGCATACCTTCAACCACATCCAGCTCATTTCCCAGGCCTGAACCTTCTTCAACGGTGATTACGCCTTCTTTACCAACCTTCTCCATCGCATCAGCAATGATCTGACCTACTTCGGTATCCGCATTGGCAGAGATCGTCCCTACCTGAGCGATCGATTTAGCATCTTCACAAGGCTTGGAGACATTTTTCAACTCATCAACAATCGCAACAACCGCCTTGTCGATACCGCGCTTCAGATCCATAGGGTTCATGCCTGCTGCAACAGACTTCAGACCTTCAGTCAGAATGCTTTGTGCCAGAACAGTCGCTGTCGTGGTGCCATCACCGGCAACGTCATTGGTTTGTGAAGCCACTTCCTTCACCATTTGTGCACCCATGTTTTCAAACTTGTCTTCCAGTTCGATTTCCTTGGCCACAGAAACGCCATCTTTCGTGATAGTCGGTGCGCCAAAACCACGCTCTAGTACAACGTTACGACCTTTAGGCCCTAGCGTTACCTTAACGGCGTTGGCCAGAATGTTCACACCATCAACCATGCGACCGCGAGCTTCTGATCCAAATGAAACTTCTTTAGCTGCCATGTTATTTATTCCTCTTTAAAAAAATGTAATTTGTTTGCTTAGGCTTCGATAACCGCAACAACGTCTTCTTCACGCATTACCAGCAATTCTTCGCCATCAACTTTGATTTCCGTGCCGGCAAACTTACCAAACAGCACCTGGTCGCCAACTTTAACGTCCAGCAGACGTTTTTCACCATTTTCGAGAATCTTGCCATTACCTGCTGCAACCACTTCACCACGCACAGGTTTTTCAGTTGCCGAACCCGGCAGAACAATACCACCGGCTGAAGTACGCTCTTCTTCCACCCGACGAACCACAATGCGATCATGCAAAGGACGAATATTCATTCTTGATTTCTCCAATCAATTCAAAAAGTTAAAATTAAAATAAATCATATGGAGTACAATACTTAGCACTCCCTCGTAAAGAGTGCTAAACATAATAGGGGCAATTATCCCAGAGTCAAGCCCAAGCCTTATCCAATATGAAATAAGCTTGGGCTAAATGCGAGGTAGTCAAGTGGATCCCATCGTCAATACGGCCCTTCTAACGTTGTTTTTTGCAATCGAGGGCAAGATAAAATTAAAGCACTCTAGTTGGGATAAGACCGGTTTTTGCCTTTGGTACAAGCGCCTGGAAAAGACAAATTTAAATGGCCCCGAAAACCCAACCAATCCACATTTCCACATTCACCTTATCTGAAACGCAGTGGGAGTGGTGACTATCAGGCCTGGAGTTAACCAAAATGAAAACGCATGAACCGTTATCTTATACGGCTTTCCGTTGAACAAAGTTCGGCCATCATTCATTTAATAATTTACCC
>JAJRWO010000197.1 GCA_024276775.1 Gammaproteobacteria bacterium
ATTGAGTTATCAGGATAATTGACCGGCTATCGGTACCGCCAACTCACCCAGGCTGAGGCGGCTCTGCAACTGAGATAGGAACCCGCCAGGTCTGGTGGGATCTCTGCCGCGCTTTTAGCAAACGATACAGAGCCACACGTAACACCATTTTCAGGCGGGAAATATGGAAGGTATGGAAGGTATGGAAGGTATGGATAGAGAGGCCTTATAAAGACCTCTTATCCTCAATCATTGAACCAGATCACGCTTGATCCAGTCAGCCATGAAGCCGAAGTCAGCTACTGGTTTGCAGCTGACTTGCGGAATAATATGGCGTCCCCAAGGGGATTCGAACCCCTGTTACCGCCGTGAAAGGGCGGTGTCCTAGGCCTCTAGACGATGGGGACACACGAAACCTTGTGTCCTGGTGGAGCTAGGCGGGATCGAACCGCCGACCTCTACACTGCCAGTGTAGCGCTCTCCCAGCTGAGCTATAGCCCCGAAAGAGAGGCGTATTCTACGAAAGCAAAGCAGTTGCGTCAAGAAAAAATATTCCATTTTTTAACACTTGAGTTATATTTACACCCTAACCATGTTTTTTATCGGTTTTGGCCCAAGTATCACGCAAACTGACTGTGCGATTAAATACGGGTTGACCGTGGGTATGGTGAGCATCGACACAAAAATATCCCTGCCGCTCAAATTGAAACACCTCACCTGGTGAGACCTGTGCAAGCGCAGGCTCAAGCACGCACCGGGTCAAATTACGCAGTGAATTGGGGTTGAGAAAATCAGTAAAAACCTTGCCTTCCTTATTCGCAGCCGCATCGGGGGATGGGTGGGCAAACAGGCGATCGTACATTCGCACCTCAGCATTGATTCCGTGGCGAACAGAAACCCAATGAATAACCCCCCGCGGTTTGGGCGCTCCTTCAGGCGTTTGGCCAATGGAATCGGGCACATAACGACAACGCAGCTCGATTACCTCGCCATTCGTGTCTTTAACCACCTCATCACACTGAATAATGTAGGCATTGCGCAACCGCACCGCCTTCCCCATAACCAAGCGTTTATATTTTTTGTTGGCTTCTTCGCGAAAGTCTTCCTGCTCGATATAAATTTCATTGCAAAACGGTGTCTTACGCACACCAAAACTTTCATTTTGCGGGTGGTTTGGTGACACCACCTCTTCCACTTGTCCTGCTGGGTAATTAGTGATGACCAGTTTCAAAGGCTCTAATACAGCCATCCGTCTGGGTGCGTTGACGTTAAGTTCTTCACGGAGGGTATTCTCCAGCAACGCCATCTCCACCGTACCTTCACTTTTGGTGACACCGATGCGTTGACAGAACTCACGCATAGCTGCGGGTGTGTATCCTCGACGGCGGATACCGGCAATAGTTGGCATACGTGGATCATCCCAGCCTTCGACAAACCCTTCTGATACCAGTTGGGTCAGTTTGCGCTTACTCAGCACTGTATATTCCAGATTTAAGCGCGAAAATTCAATCTGCTGCGGATGGCATTCAATCGAGATATTATCCAGCACCCAGTCATAAAGTGGGCGATGATCTTCAAACTCCAGGGTACAAATGGAGTGAGTAATTCCTTCCAGCGCATCGCTAACAGGATGGGTAAAATCATACATTGGATAGATGCACCAAGCCTTACCGGTCTGATGATGTGCCACTCCATGACGAATACGGTACAACATCGGATCGCGCATGTTTATATTCGCCGCTGCCATGTCTATTTTGGCGCGTAATACCTTGCTGCCATCCTCAAATTCACCGTTTTTCATACGCTCAAACTGATCGACATTTTCTTCCACGGAACGCTTGCGAAATGGACTGTCTTTGCCCGGCTGTTTCAAACTGCCACGGTATTCACGTGTTTCATCAGCACTCAACTCACAAACGTAAGCCTTGCCTGACTTGACCAGTTCAAGCGCAAACGCATACAACTTATCGAAGTAATTCGAGGCATAATACGGCTTATCAGCCCATTGATAACCCAACCACCTCACATCCTCCTCAATGGCGGCAACAAACTCCATATTTTCTTTATGCGGATTGGTGTCGTCAAAACGCAGGTTGCAGCGGCCCTGGTAGTCTTCAGCAATACCAAAATTCAGCGCAATGGCTTTGGCATGACCAATATGTAAATAACCATTCGGCTCAGGTGGAAACCGGGTGGCAATTTTGTCATGTTTACCCGAGGCTAGGTCTTCATCAATGATCTGGCGGATGAAATTAGTTGGCATGTTTGATTCGCTCATTGTTTTTCCTTTAACGCCCCCACCACGATGAGGGGGAACAAAATCCATTAAGGAATGGAAATGATATAACGTTTATAAATGGCACTCTAAATTTAGTCTCTGATTTGGACATTCTAATTGAGGAGAAATACAGCACTAACCGGGCTAAAGCGAGCGTTTTCCGATTGAAGAACGTCCAAAGAGGCCCTGAAGCAGTGGTGCCAGTTGTCAACGCTATATGATAACGTCCATTCCTAACCCGCTTTAATGAATTCAATCGCCCTCAAAAAGCGACGCCGGCAAGTCTCTTGGCCTAGCAGATAAAGCACTAGGTCAAGGTCAGGTGATGCGGTTCCTCCCGTCACAGCTAAACGTGCCGGCATGCCCACTTTGCCAAAACCCACCTCAAACTTATCCACTATTTGTTGCAAGGTGGCATGAATAGACTCACGACTCCACTCTGCCATCGTGCCCATTCCATCATACAAGGCGGCCAAAACATTAGCCGCTTCACCGGCAAAGGCCTTTTTGGCCGATTTAGGATTATATTCCACCGGGTCGCGATAATAAAATTCACACACCTTGGCCAAATCCACCAACGTTTTGGCCTTTTCGCACTGCGCCTTGATCACGTCAAGAATATCGGGGCCGTTAGACGGGTCAATATCAATATTGCCCAGGTGATAGCTAAGATGATGAGCCACATGGGCGGGATCAGAATTCATAATATATTGATGGTTCAACCACAGCAGTTTTTCCTGATTAAAGGTAGACGCGGCCTTATTGCACCCTTCAAGGCTAAACAGGCTGATCATCTCATCCAGCGAAAAGACTTCCTGGTCGCCATGAGACCAGCCCAGCCGCACTAGGTAATTCAATAACGCTTCTGGCATATAGCCTTCATCACGATAAGACATTACACCCACCGCGCCATGGCGCTTGGACAGGCGCTTACCATCCCCCCCCAAAATCATCGGCAAGTGGGCGTACTTGGGCGGTTCAATCTTCAATGCCTTGAGAATATTGATCTGCCGCGGAGTATTGTTAAGGTGGTCATCACCACGGATGACATAATCCACCTTCATGTCAGCATCATCAACCACCACGGTTAAATTATAGGTTGGAGAGCCATCAGGCCTGGCGATAACCAGGTCATCCAGCTCTCTGTTTTTAATCACAACCTTGCCCTTGATCAAATCATCGACCACCACTTCACCATCAGCGGGATTACGAAAGCGAACCACAGGCTGCACACCATCGCGTGGCTCGGCAGCATCACGACATTTACCGTTGTAACGCGGTTTTTGTTTGTTGACCATCTGCTGTTCGCGCATCGTATCCAATTCTTCCCTGGAGCAATAACAGTAGTAGGCATCCCCCTGATCCAACAGCTGCTGGATGACTTTTTTGTAACGGTCGAAGCGTTCGGTCTGATAAAACGGCCCTTCATCATATTCCAGCCCTAACCAGGTCATGCCTTCAAGAATGGCATTCACCGATTCGGCAGAGGAACGTTCCAAATCGGTATCCTCGATACGCAGCACAAAGCGACCACCGTGCTTGCGAGCATAAAGCCAGGAAAATAGCGCCGTTCGGGCGCCACCAATATGCAGATAGCCCGTCGGACTGGGGGCAAAGCGGGTACGTACCGTCATTTCAGCGCCTTAAATCCTTGTTGTCACAATATTTCTGTCAGAAAAGTCCATCATTCTATCAAACCTGAGCGTATATTACGGCAGCGAATACCCGCGCTAGCCCCTACATTCTAAAAAATCAGTTGAACGGGAATGGGGAATGGGGAATGGGGAATGCAAGATATTGCTTTCAAAAAGCGAGATCACTGACTCACTTCGCGAAAAAGCAATTGATATCGACTGACGCCTTCGCCTTCTGGACGAGTCACACTATACGCTTTCGGCGGCACAACCGCGCCGTCTAAAAATACTGAAGTGGTCCCCGAAAGCTGGACAGGTTGTTAAGCTCTAATACAGCCAATTAGAGGGCACCTAATCATGAGCAAGAAACGTAAACAATATTCCAGTGGATTCAAAGCAAAAGCAGCCTTGGCGGCCATTCGGGGGGATGAAACCGTCCCGCAACTGGCTGCTCGGCATGGACTCCATCCCACCCAGATCAATACCTGGAAAAATAACTCACTGAGCAAGCCTCAGAGTTATTTTCACGCAGCAATAGCAGCAAAAAACAGGATGAACACAATATTGATGATTGACATCGCGTCATTGGACAGCTGACGGTGGAACGTGATTTTTTAGCACGAAAACTCAATCATTAAGTTTTGATGTACGAAAGCAGGTGATTGAGCCCCCTGAAAGCCTGAGCAAGACCCGTCAGTGCGCTCTGTTGGGTCTGCCTCGCTTAACCTATTACGATCAGCCACAACCGATAAATGATGATGCGTTAAGCTTGTTACGGCGGATGGATGAGCAATATCTGAAAACGCCGCAGTACGGTAGTCGCAGCTATTCGACCTGGCTCCACCGCCAGAGGATTGCGGTTGGGCGAAAGAAGGCCGCTTCAATGATGGCTACCCTGGGAATTATCAGGACGGCTCCCAAACCTAAAACCAGCGTCCCAGAAGTGGCCCCCCATCTCTGACATAATGAATTCGCTTTTATAAGTGAAATCCTGAGTCTCAATTATGCTGCCATTGGCAGCCCTGAAGGTAAATCGTAATACACTTGGTCTGGCGTCATTATCCCTCAGTAGATACGGGTAGACCTTGTGCTGTTTGTTGGGGCGAGTGGTTTTAGCGCCCGGATAAAGTGCCCGTATCCCCATGAGGCGCATTAAGCGCTGTACACGTTTACGATTGACCTGCCGGCCATATTCATCCCA
>JAJRWO010000198.1 GCA_024276775.1 Gammaproteobacteria bacterium
CCAACCCTTAACCGATCACTATGTTCTCAATAATTTGAACAGTGATCTTGTATTTCAGTTTCCCTCGCTTGAGTCTCTGTTGGCGGTGATGGCGGCACTGCGTGAATTTCCATTGCTGGATGACAGTTTGCTTGAGCCGGAAGGCCGTTATATCGGTGAAATTCGCATTGCAGTTGATCGTAGTCGTTTTCCTGTGCCGCTGCGTTTAATGTCTTACGTCAGCGGCGATTGGCATCTCATTAGCGACTGGTATTCATGGCCACTACTGCCATAAGAAGGGCGTTTTCCGGCCAGGCACCAATCTTTTTATTGATTGGTTTGCTGTTGGTTTCGCTGTATTTGATGAGTAGTGCGACACAAAACTCCGAGCAGTTTAATCGTCTCTATATCCCTCTGTTAGTCGTCAGTGTATTGGAGCTGCTTATTTTGGCAGGTTTGATCATTGCCAATGTGGGTCGCTTGATTCGTCAGTATCGCAACCATGCCACTGGCTCCCGGCTAACGGTACGTTTGGTGGTGCTGTTTGTGGTGCTGGCGGTGGGTCCAGTGTCGGTGTTGTATTATTTTTCGCTGGGTTTTGTTCGTCATGGCATCGACAGTTGGTTTGATGTTCGAGTTGAACAAGCGTTGGATGATGCACTTAATCTGAGCCGTACCGCCTTGGACTGGCGTATGCGCGACATGATGCGCCAAGCGGAATATATGGCAGAAACGGTGAGTGATTTGCCGCCCGAGGCACTGGTGTTGTCGTTGAACGATATGCGTCACCAGGTCGGCGCGTTTGAGATCGCCTTGTTGACGGTGAATGGCCGGGGCATTCATTTTAGCAGTGATGATGCCACTAAGTTGTCGCCAGTGCCGGTTGATCGGATTATCTTGTCGCAAGTGGAAGCCGGGCTGACATACGTTGGTTTTGATCCGGCGGAAGGCCGTCTTTATGCCCGCCTGGTGGTGAATGTGCCCGCCAGTGAGTTTTTTCTCGAACCTCGTGTATTGCAGGTTTTGTATCTCGTGCCTGCCGGTATCAATGAGCTGGTGGATAGCGTTCAAGCGGCCTATGCCCAGCATGAACGATTGATGTTTTTGAGTGGGCCGTTAAAGTTCAGCTTTACCCTGACGCTTTCGATTATTTTATTGTTGAGTATTTTTACGGCTGTCTGGACGGCCTTCTTTTTGGCACGCCGCCTGGTGGCACCGATCAGGGTGCTGGCCATCGGTACCCGTGCGGTTGCTAAGGGAAATTATTATCGTCATTTACCGTTAACGGTAACGCCAAACGACGAACTGGGTTTTTTGATCAAGTCATTCAACACCATGATGGGGCGTATTGCACGGGCGCAGGAAGAAGCCCATCATAGCCAGCAAAGTCTGGAACATCAGAAACTTTATTTGGAAACGGTGCTGGGGCATCTTTCTTCAGGGGTGATGAGTTTTAGTCAAGCGGGGGTGCTGCGCACCGCCAATCATGCCGCTGAACAGATTCTAGGCAGTGACATGCGTCCTTGCGTTGGCTTGGGTTTGAATGAACTTGTGGCGCGTTATTCGCACATGGAGGCGTTTGTCAGCATGCTTAATTTGCATATTGATAGCCAGGCCGAAAGCTGGCAGGAACAAACCACCCTGTTTGGTGCGGCGGGGCGACAGCTGTTGATGTGTCGCGGTGCCACCCTGCCGGAACCGGATGCTGGGCATGTGGTGGTGTTTGATGATGTGACAACCTTGTTGCAAGCGCAGCGTGATGCCGCCTGGGGTGAAGTGGCGCGACGCCTGGCACATGAAATTAAAAACCCTTTAACACCGATCCAGCTTTCTGCTGAGCGTCTGCGGCATAAATATCTGCCGATGATGACCGAGGCCGATAGCAAGCTATTAGATAGATCGACCCATACCATTATCCAGCAGGTTGAGACCATGAAAGACATGGTCAAGGCATTTTCTGATTATGCTCGTACACCAAAATTGAATTTGCAGGCCTTGGATTTTAATGCCGTGGTCAACGAGGTGCTTGAGCTGTATCACAACGAAAATCATGCTTTGCACTTTGAAATTGTGCTTGACCCCCATGTGGGCCTGGTGGATGCGGATAATGGTCGTCTGCGTCAGTTGCTGCATAATTTGGTGAAAAATGCTATTGAGGCATCGCCGGAAAACGAGACAGGTTTGGTCAGAGTTGAAAGCCACCTGCTGGAGTCATCATCGGTACATGCTGTTGAATTGCTAGTGGAAGATAATGGTGTGGGTATTTCCGATGATATGATGGTCGAGCTTTTTGAACCTTACATTAGCTCAAAGGCCAAGGGTAGCGGTTTAGGGCTAGCGATTGTGAAAAAAATCGTCGAAGAACACAATGGCGTGATCTGGGCAGAAAGCATTGAAACAGGTGGCGCTCGGTTTACTATTCGTATGCCGTTGAAGGCAGTACCGAAAGACAATAAACAAAATCATGACTGACTGCGAGGTAACTGCATGAGCGCTGCTCATATATTGGTAGTGGATGATGAACCTGATATCCGCGAGCTAATAAAAGAGATACTGGAAGACGAGCAGTATGTTGTCAGTGTTGCCGCCAATGGCGCAGAGGCACGGCAGGCATTAATCGAACGTCGTCCCGATTTAATCTTACTGGATGTCTGGATGCCTGACATTGATGGTATCAGTTTGCTAAAAGAGTGGCACGAAAGTGATCACCGGGCGCCGCCGGTGGTTGTCATGTCTGGTCACGGCACGGTTGAAACGGCCGTTGAGGCAACTCGGCTGGGGGCCTACGACTTTCTCGAAAAACCATTATCGATGGCAAAGCTGCTGCTGACCATTCGTCACGCGTTGGATGACGACAGTCTGCGTCGAGAAAACCAGGGCTTACGCCGACAGGTTCAGCCCTTGAACCGGCCATTAGGCAAAAGTTCGGTGATGACAACCTTGCGTGATCAGGCCGAAAAAGTTGCACTGACTGATGCCTGGGTACTGCTATTGGGTGAGCCGGGAGTCGGTAAGCGTCTGGTCGCACACCTGCTTCACAATTTGAGCGCTCGCAGAAAGGGCGAGTATGTTGAGGTAGGGGTTGCGACCATTGTGCCTGCCAACGCAGTGGTGGAGCTGTTTGGTGAAGAGTGCGGTGACAAGGTACGTTATGGGTTGTTGGAACGGGCCGATGGTGGCAGCCTGTTTTTGAACGAAGTGGCCGATATGGATTTCGATTTGCAGACGCGACTGGCCAGTGCGCTGCAAAGCCAGTCATTTGTGCGTGTGGGTGGCTCAAGCGTCATTAATATTGATATCCGTGTGATTGCCTCAAGCCATAAAAATTTGCGCGAAGAGGTGCGTGTGGGTCGCTTTCGTGAAGACCTGTTTTATCTGCTCAACGTGGTGCCTGTTGAGGTTCCCGCTTTGCGGCAGCATCGCGAAGATATTACCGATCTGTTGTCTTATTATGCCGACTTTTTTGTTGATAGCGATGCCCTGCCATATCGTTCTTTTTCATTGGCGGCACAAAACAGTTTGAGAAATTATGCCTGGCCAGGCAATGTCCGTGAGTTGAAAAGTATCGTTCATCGCTTATTGATATTAGGGTCTGGCGAAATCATTGAGGTTGGTGAGGTTGATGCCGTTCTGGGAGCCGGATCGTCTATGATGCAGGGTTCCGGTATTGATTTTGATTTGCCCCTGAGGCAAGCGCGAGAACAGTTTGAAAAAGCTTACATTGAACACCAGCTGCGGATAACCGCCGGTAATGTTTCGCAAGTGGCTAAGCTGGCAGGCATTGAGCGAACGCATTTGTATCGTAAGATGAAAACACTGGGAATAAATCCAAAAGAGAGTGGCAAGTGAACAATGTCTTTTTCATCGGCGCTGATACGATGGTGGTAAAATTATGAAAATAATCATTCTTGGTGCCGGCCAGGTGGGTTCATCTGTTGCTGCTAATTTGGCCAGTGAGGCCAATGATATTACCATCGTGGATGTGGATAAAGAGCTGCTGCTCGACTTGCAGGATCGGCTCGATATTCGTACCGTTTATGGTCAGGCCTCTTACCCGGATGTGTTGCTGCGCGCGGGTGCTGAAGATCCGGATATGATATTAGCTGTCACTAATAGTGATGAAACCAATATGATTGCCTGCCAGGTAGCACATAGCTTGTTTCGCACGCCGACCAAGATTGCCCGGATTCGCTCGCGTCACTATCTCGGATTTGACAAACTGTTTGGTAATGAGTCGATTCCAGTGGATGTCATGATTAGTCCAGAACAGGTGATTATCGACTATGTGCAAAAGCTGATTGCCCATCCGGGTGCCTTGCAGGTGCTCGACTTTGCCGATGGCCTGGTGCAGCTGGTCGCAGTCAAAGCGTATTATGATGGCCCGTTAGTGGGGCATGCCTTGAGCCTGCTCAAGGAACATATGCCTAATGTTGAGACCCGGGTGGCAGCGATTTTTCGTAAGGGCACGCCCATTATTCCTGAAGGTGACACCGTGATTGAAGCAGACGATGAGGTCTTTTTTATTGCTGCCCGTCAGGATATTCGCACCGTGATGGGTGAGCTAAGACGTTTGGATAGACCGAATAAACGCATCATTATCGCCGGTGGTGGCAATATTGGTAAGGGC
>JAJRWO010000199.1 GCA_024276775.1 Gammaproteobacteria bacterium
AAGGCCACTTTTGCTTTGAAGTCACTGGAATACTGCTTACGTTTTTTGCTCATGATTATTCTGCTCTTTTTGATGAATGCCAGAGCTTAACAACCTGTCCAGTTTTGCGGTACCACTTCAAACTATAATTTGATGACTGGCGCAAGAGCCAGTGCCATGGAACATTTAGTGCCGGAGCAGATGTTCAGCACCGCTGAAAATCCGGCACAGGGCATTAGCGCTGTAAAGGCTTTGGCAATCGCCAGCGCCGAAGGGCAAAGGATCTGGACGATTGATCAAAACAATCTCAACACCGCATTGGCTGCAATTAATCTGGATACCGATATTGAAAATGAGATTCGTAGCGCGGTGAATTCAGGTAAGGTTGCGACAGCCCATGAGGCACCAGTGGCTTTTTCGGGTACAACCGTGACGGGGTATTTGTTGATTGACCCTGCGACGGGGGCGGGGGCTTATAAGATTAGTGGTGGGGCGAATGGTGGATGGATGCTTATTGCCGCATTTTTAATTATCGTAGCAATAATCTTATTTTCATTCTTTACAAGAAGAGTTGGCGCTTTTATATCAGCGAGTGTAGCATTTTATAGCCTAGCGAATAGAATTGAGCAGCTTGCTGCTGATGATTCTCTTTCTCCAGAAGAGTTTGTTAGAAGGGCGAGAATCGCAATGGCAATCGCAATTACAGCGGCAGCTCTACCATTATCTTCATCAAGTACCAATGCTTATGGTCAAGCTAGTGAAGTGGCATTTAGAATTTGGGTGAGTGGGTTTTTATCGATAATAGGTATTCAGTTATTTCCCTAATGTAAGGATTCGTTTGCTATGAGTCGTGATCAATCTCTTTATATTGGTTGGACGGCAATGATTGTTTTTTATGCTGCCTCTTTTATTACGGGTGAACTTTGGTATCTTTTGGGAAGTTCATTATGTATTTCAATTTTTGGAATAGATGGGGCATCAAAAAAAAGGAATGGAATCACATCGATGCCTATGCATTGGCAAGTGGCGATGGCAATGTATCTTCTGGTTCTAGCTTTTTACTTATGGTTAAACTTAGATTTTGTTAAGAATGCGAATTCAGTGTTGCTTTTAGGTTTATTTCTTTTTCCTTTTATTCCATGGATTATACATAATAAAAAATAATAGCAATTAATAGGGTCAGACTCGATTGATTGGCGAATTCCTGCCATTTACAGTTACCTGGCGTTGAATGATGTTCAGGATCAGATACAGTCCAGGGCCGCAGACGTCGTCAACTATCGCCTGCCGAGTTACGGCATATTTAGCACCCGCCTGCAAACGAGCTATTGGTTTGGCCTGCCAAGAAATGTCAGTTTCAACGGACTTAGCATGGACATAGACCACTTGGCCACCCAATCCATCAGCAAAGATAACGACTGGGGCCGTACGGTCAATTTTATCCGTGCGACGGGCATCAGAGCCTCCGCCATGGAGCATTCAGTGCCGGAGCAAATGTTCAGCACCGACCAGGCACCCGCCCAGGGCGTCAGCGCGGTTAAAGCACTTGCCCTGGCGAGCGCCGAAGGGCAAAGGATCTGGACGATTGATCAAACCAATCTCAACACCGCACTGGCCGCAATCAATTTGGATGCTGATATTGAAAATGAAATCCGCAGTGCGGTGAATGCGGGTAAGATTGCGACAGCTCATGACACGCCGGTGGCTTTTGCGGGCACAACTGTGACGGGGTATTTGCTGATTGACCCTGCGACAGGGGCGGGGGCTTATAAGATCAGCGGCGGTCAGAATGGCGGGTTTATTTTTACTGCGGTTTCTGCTTTATTAGGTTTTTTGTCCGGCATTACAACCACGGCGGATAGTGGGGGTCCACAAACGTTATCTATTCGTTTGAGAGCATTGGCGCAATCTGCCAGGTATGTCGCTGGTCTTTCCGTTGCAATTCTAATCATAGAGGCAGTGAGTGCATTGGGTAGCGATAGTCTAAGTTGGTCAGATAGTTTGGGGCGAATCGCAGGAGCAATGTTTGCTTTTGCTTCAACATCTATAGTTGTTTCTTCTGCTTTCTTATTCGCCGGGCCAGTATTTGCAGCAATAGCAGGTTTGATGTTTGCGATATTTATATCTGCTATTTTGACTCAATTCTACAGCTTATACCTCTCTCGTGCTGTTTTAGTAAGACCGTTTATTAGGTATGTCTAAGTATGATTAATTCATTGATTGTATTTTTATTGATTGTACTTTTATTCATTTCCAGTCTCATTTTTCTGGTAATGATTTGGGCTCGGTTTTGGCCTAGAGTTGTATGTACAAATTTTGATTTAAAAACTTTTGATCTTTGTATAAATGGAAAAACAGTGTGCAAACCAAAAGTTTCTTACAGTTACAGATACAATGAAAAACTTTATGAATCGAATAGATTTAAACTCTTTAATGGTAGGGTTTATGCCAGCCGTGCAGATGCACAGAATTTTGTTGGTGAAAGGAAAGCATACATTTGTCCTATCAAGCCTAGCTTTAGCTATATATGCCAAGATGCTAGAGTTTTTTGGGGTTTTTTATTTCTTTCCTTTGCATGCCTTCTTTTTGCCGCAATTCTTTTGTTTTTCGGGGGGTAGCTGCTTAACAAATTTGTAAGTTTAATCTCTTTGGGTTCAATTCCCCGCAGCTTGCTGCGTAAGTTTTTTGTTCAAACGCGTAAGCGTTTGAGCTGGCAGTTTAATACCCCGCTTCGCGTAGCGAGATAGCTTGCTGTGGGGTTGTTTATTTGGCAATGGATGAGTTTAGCTGGTGTGATCAAATCGAGCTGGAGCTGAGTATAGTGGCTCATCTGGATGCTTTGGCGTTGGGTGAGGTGTTGACCTTTCGCTGCTCTGCGGCGTTAATCGGTTCCAGTGCTAAGTCTCAATCACTATGGGTACATGTCTTCAAAGTCGTCCATCGGCGGGTCACCATCGTACACATAATACTGCCGCCTTTGCAGGTAGGCTTCGCGTGTGTAGACATAATGATCCATGGCTGCTGTTTCCAGCAATCGACTGGCACCCAGAA
>JAJRWO010000200.1 GCA_024276775.1 Gammaproteobacteria bacterium
GACAGCGGGATGTTGTAGGCCAGTAGCGCGTTGGGATCGACTTCCACTTGATACTGTTTGACGTAACCACCGACGGAGGCGACTTCTGAAATCCCTTCAACGGTTTGCAAGGGGTAGCGTAAATACCAGTCTTGAATCGAACGCAATTCGGCCAAGTCGGTATTGCCGGTTTTGTCCACCAACGCATATTCATAGATCCAACCCACACCGGTGGCATCTGGCCCCAGTGATGGTGTTAAGCCAGCAGGCAAGCGACCACTGACGTAGTTGAGATATTCTAGAACACGCGAGCGCGCCCAGTACATATCCGTACCGTCATCAAAAATGATGTAGACAAAAGAGAAACCGAAGAAGGAGTAACCACGCACCACTTTAGCATTGGGCACAGCCAGCATGGCGGTGGTGAGTGGGTAGGTGACTTGATCCTCAACCACTTGCGGTGCTTGACCAGGGTATTCGGTAAAAACAATGACCTGAACATCTGACAGGTCAGGAATCGCATCCAGTGGTGTGTTTTTTATCGACCATAAACCCGCCACGACAATAAAAATTGTCGCCATCAAAATTAGAAAACGATTGCGCAGAGAAGCATCAATGATACTGGTTATCATCATCGATTCCCCATGATTATTTCAGCGCTTCTGCTGGCCACGATCCTCAGTGGGAACCCATATGAGCTGCTATTAATAATCATTCCTGCACCTCCATGTCCATATCATCCATGTCCATATCATCCATGTCCATATCATCCATGTCCATATCATCCATGGTCATATCACTCATATCCGGGGCATCAGCCTCACTTTCAAGCGCCATTACCGCCATCATCTTGGCGGTGGCTTCACGCAGTTTGGATTCGGAATCAATTAAGAACTGACTGGAGGTCACCACCTCTTCACCGGCGTTCACCCCTGACAAAATTTGGGTCATCCCTTCAGCACTTACACCCAGAGTCACTTCACGCGGTTCAAACTTACCCGGCTCACGGACAATAAAGACTTGTTCACGACTGCCGGAACGCACAATCGCCTCACTAGGCACCACCACCGCGTTGGACTGAGGATCAACATAAAGCGTCACGTTGGCAAACATCCCTGGTTTAAGCGACAGGTCGTCATTATCAAATTCCAGCCGCACTTGGACTGAGCGGCTTTTGGGATTAAGCACCGGGTGAATAAATGTGATTTTGCCACTGTAACTGCGGCCGGGTTCAGCCATGACCCGCATTTCGGCACGATCCCCTACTTTAAGCCAGCTCAACTCATCTTCAAACACATCCACATTGACCCAAATACGGCTCAAATCAGCAATCAGATAAATTTCATCTTTGGGGGTGACGTATTGTCCTTTCCGCGCACCAATGTGCATCACCCGGCCTTCAAAGGGCGAATGGATATGCAGTTGCTTTTTGGTCTTGCGTGTTTTCTCCAGCTCTATGATCTGATGCTCGGCAACGTCAAACAGTTGCAAACGTTCGCGGGCACTGTTCAGTATGGTTTTAGAACTACGCTTCATCTGGGTGGAGCTGCTGTTGCGTACCATTTCCCAATTATCCAGTGCAACTAAATACTCTTGCTGTGCCGAGACTAATTCCGGTGAGTAGATGCCAAGTAAAATAGTGTCTTTGCTGACTCTTTTGCCGGTTTCGTCAACCATCAAGGTCTCGATCCAGCCCGAGGTTTTGGGGTGCAGGCGAGCCAGCCGCTCTTCATTTAAATCAACCCTGCCCAAGCCCTTTAATGTCCGCGACAAATCACGCATTTCCGCTATTGAGGTACGCACGCCGATGTTCTGCACCGTCACCGGGTCAATCGTCACTGTGCCGACAGGTTCATCAGCGCTGCCGTTATTGGCATAAACGGGAATGTAGTCCATGCCCATATCGTCCTGCATCATCACCGGCGAAGTAATGGCAGGGTTCATGGGGTTACGGTAAAATAGCACCTCTTTCTCTTTTGGCTTGTCCTCATCGGCATAAACAGGGATATAGTCCATGCCCATATCATCCTGCATCATCACTGGTGAGGTAATGGCGGGGTTCATGGGATTGCGATAAAACAGCGCCTTGCGTTCAACGGACTGACCATCCATCCCTGCCATTGACTGTGGTGAATTCAAACCCGACAGGCCATAACCACCAGCAAAGCCGATTCCCAGTGCTGCAACAACTGCAACAACAGCGTTTTGATTCATAAACATTCTCCTCACCCACTGCAGCAACCAAGCGGGCTAGCGCCTGATTGGCTGCACTCAGGGTGTTCCAATATTGGGTTTCGTAGTTGTAAAGTGTGGTTTGGCTGCGCACCAGATTAAGAAAATCGACCTTACCCACCTGATAGCCTGCCAGCATGGCATCCACGGTTTGACGTGCCTGGGGGATAATTTCTTGCTGAAACAGCTGTGCTTGCTCACCGGCACGGCGGTAATCGGTCATGGCCTGCTGTACTTGTGAGGCAACCTGATTGCGCTGATCCTGCAAATGATATTTCTGCTGCATCCACTCAGCATTGCGCTGGTCAACGGCTCGGTCCTGCTTACTGCCGCTGTAAAGGGGAAGGTTCATACTGAAACGGATAGAGCCAAAATCGGCACGACGGCTGCCATCAGGATTACTACCGTTGCGCAGACCGTACACCGCGCCCACTTTAAAGTCCGGGGCATAATCCTTTTTTGCCAAATTGACACGGCTACGTGCCGCTCCCATACGCTCTGCTTGTGCCATCAAACTAGGACGTGATGCCTCAGCACGCTGCTGCAACAACTCGGCACTCACAAGTGTGCGCAAGGTTTCATCAATCGTTTGCGGCAGCGCGATTGAGCCGCTGGCCGGGCGATCCATCAACACATTCAGGCGCGTTACCTCGTTTTCA
>JAJRWO010000201.1 GCA_024276775.1 Gammaproteobacteria bacterium
GATAGGCGAACGTATTATGGAATTGCGCCAATTGGTTTTAGGCTTGAAGTTTTTTCAACGTCTGCCACAAATCGAAGTGGCAATGGCTGATGATGTCGTTGCACTGGTGTTCCGACATATGGATGACCTGGTTGATGAGGATAAAGAAAAGCTGATTCAGTTTGGCCAACAACGCAATATTCATATCTATCTGCAACCCCAGGGGCCTGATAGTGTTCACCTGATTTGGCCGCAGCAGTCGCAGCTGAGTTATCGCCTGGATGAGTTTGAACTGGAAATGTTATTCAAACCAACGGACTTTACCCAGGTAAATACTGATATCAATCGCAAAATGCTTAACCTTGCTATCACCATGCTTGACCCACAAGCCAATGAACGTGTGTTGGATCTTTTTTGTGGGCTGGGTAATTTTACCTTGCCGCTTGCCCGCCGTGCTGGCTACGTTGTTGGCGTTGAAGGTGAAGCGGGTTTGGTTCAGCGTGGCAAGGAAAATGCAGCCCACAACCAGATTGATAACGTAGCGTTTCATGCTGCTGACTTGACCCAAGAACCGCAGCAGCAGCCCTGGTTTGGTTCTGGTTTTGATAAATTATTGATTGACCCACCACGCAGTGGTGCCTTTGAAATTGTCAAGCATGTGCCGGCCTTTGGTGCCAATCGGATTGTGTATGTGTCGTGCAACCCCGCCACCCTGGCGCGTGATGCTCAGGTGTTGGTTGAGGCCGGTTATACACTCAAATCAGCCGCTGTAATGGATATGTTTCCGCACACCACTCATGTGGAATCGATTGCCCTGTTTGAACGTTAATATCGCTTTCAGCCGCGCTCTCCGTTATGATAAACAGTCATATTTAAAACAAAAAACAGTCTGGCATGGCAACTGAAATAGAACGCAAATTCCTGGTGACAGATGAATCATGGCGTAATGCTGTTAGCAAAAAATCGTTTTTTCGGCAGGGCTATTTGACCCGTTCCGATGGCGCCTCGGTTCGGGTGCGTGTTGCCGATGGCAAAGCCGACCTCAACATTAAAAGCATGACCTTGGGGATCAGCCGCCATGAGTTTGAATATGAAATTCCACTGGCCGATGCTAAAGAAATGCTGGATAAACTTTGCCTTGGCCCCAAGATTGAAAAGGTACGTTATTTTGTAGAGCACCTTGGGCATACCTGGGAAGTAGATGTTTTTGAAGGTGATAATACCGGTTTGATAGTGGCTGAAATTGAGTTAAATGCGGAAAATGAGGTCTTTGAAAAGCCGCCATGGGCGGGGGATGAGGTTTCCGATGATGAACGTTACTATAATGTCTGCCTGGTTAAATACCCTTACAAAAACTGGCAGGATAAACGCTGATTTATATGTCCCGCTTGCTGATATTTTTGCTGCCCCTGCTTATTGTGGGGTCTGTTTTGGTTGGTTGCAGCAAAGCTGAAACTGACGTACTGCGCTTTGGCATATCCAGTGCACCGATCAATCTTGACCCCCGCTTTGCCACCGATGCCGCCTCATCTCGCATCAATCGTCTGCTTTACCAGCGTTTGGTTGATTTTGATGATGCTTACCTTGGCAAGCCTGCCCTGGCCAATTGGCAGGTATTGACGCCGCTGCAATATCGTTTTCAATTGATCGATCAATCGCCCATGTTTCATGACGGGACAGCGCTCACAACGGCTGATATCAAGGCAACCTACGACTCGGTTCTTAATCCTGATACCGCCTCACCACACTTGGCGGGGTTTAACATGGTTGATTCGATAGAAATAGTGGATGACCGGCGCATCGATTTTTACCTTAACAAACCAGACCCGCTATTCCCTGGCCGATTGACGATTGGCATTATGCCAGCCAAGTTGCTGGCGACTGACCACCCATTTAATCGTCATCCTATCGGCAATGGCCCATTTCAGTTTATAGCTTGGCCGGAGGAGGGCAGGCTACAGTTGCAACGTCTAAACGACGAGCAGAAATTCGAATTTATTGCCGTCAAGAATCCTACTGTCAGAGTGTTAAAACTGTTGCGTGGTGAAATAGACATGCTGCAAAACAATTTGCCTTCTGAGCTGGTCAGTTACTTGGCTGAACAGGACGATATTAACCTGATGAAGGCACCGGGTTCCAACTTCACCTATCTGGGTTTTAATATGGAGGATGAAGATACGGGTAAGCTAAACTTGCGCCGTGCCATTGCTTATGCCCTGGATCGCGAAGCGATTATTCAATATGTGATGGGGGATGCCGCCACGCTCGCCAGTGCGCTGTTGCCGCCCGACCACTGGGCCGGAAACCCCGCTCTGCCAGCGTATCTTCACGATCCAGACAAGGCACGCCTGCTGTTGAAACAGGCCGGTTATGTGAATGGCAAGCGGGCACAAATTATTTACAAAACCTCTAGTGATCCGTTTCGAATTCGTCTCGCCACGGTGATTCAGCAGCAGTTGTCTGAGGTGGGTATCGACGTTGATCTGCGCAGTTATGACTGGGGCACCTTTTATGGCGACATCAAGGCTGGCCGCTTTCAGATGTTTAGCCTCAGCTGGGTTGGCATTAAAACCCCCGATATCTTTCGTTATGTTTTTCACAGTGAAGCAATCCCCCCCAATGGTGCCAACCGTGGCCGCTACGCCGATATTCAGGCCGATGAGCTGATCGATGCTGCCGAAGCTGAATTGACCTTGCCACAACAGGCAAAATATTATGCC
>JAJRWO010000202.1 GCA_024276775.1 Gammaproteobacteria bacterium
AGTGGCAAAAATGGCAAAAATCAGGATCTTGTTCTTAATACTGTTTAACAAAATCATGACTCCTCTTATATCGGCTAGCAAACGCTTGGTATAGATAAAAGAATATACAGACACTCACGCCAAAGAATAAGCGCTAGCCCACAATTTCAGCATATATGCCTAAATACTCTGCTAATAGAGTGCATCAACAACAGGCGCTTTAGGCAAGATATTGATTTCAGACATATGGGCACGTCTATTGATTCAACGTTGCAATCGCTTCTGCCGCCAAAGACTCAGTATAGGGATTAATTTTACGATGACTTGGCATCCAACCTAATAGAAAGCGATAGAAATCAGTCCAGGCGATGGCATACATGGACAGCCACTCAGCCTTTAAGCGATCCCATTCCAACGGTTTGTTTACTATTTCCAGCGCCTGTTTCAGCTCTACAAAATAATAGCCCAGCAACTCATGCTGCCACTGTTTACACTGCCGTTCACTGAGGCAACTACCAAGCAAGTAGACCACGTCTTTCATGCCGCAACCACCACCAACGTATTGAAAGTCTACTGCGGCAACGGCTTGCCCGTTTGTTGCAAAACAAAAGTTATCCACCTTAGCATCGCCATGCACCAGAGTTTGATAGCGGCAGTTATTTAAGCGTTCGTCTAGTGCCACAGCCACTTTTTTTAAATCCCCCTCGGCCATCGCTGCTAACTCATCTGGGCGTGTTTCAAGATGCCAATAGGTACCGGTCAGCCACAAGCCCTCAGGCCTTACCCCCATAAAGGTCGCATGGAAATTAGCCAGCCAACACAAACACAGTTTAACCCCTGCCTTATCGAGTTCGGACTTTCTGAGCGAAAAACCGGCAGCATCCAAGTCTTCCAATACAATCATAGACTCACCTGCCGCTGCGGTGGTGGCATAACACCGTGCCACACGGCAGCGCTCTCCGCAGCGTACACTCCATTCATGATACCAACGCATCTCCACAGCATATGATTTTATTTTTCGAGCATGAGAACGGTCTGTATTCCAGCCTCTGGGATGAGCTGTTTCAGCAGGTAAAACAATATATTTTAAAACGGCAGAGCTTAAATCAGAGCCTGAAAGTTCAACCCGCACGATCTCGCCATACCCACTCCACAAGGTTTGGATAATTTGTTGTGAACTGATTGCGGTTGCACCAGTGGTATTGAGCACAAAATCCCGAAAGTATTTATTCATCGGTAAAAACAGGCCGGTATCTTTTGCTCGACTTGCGTCATGCGGATATCTTTTTCCCTGAGCTTACTGATGATAAGGGCTACATCATTCTCCATGAACCGTAGCACGTTATCCTCGTTATTAATCAAACATTCAAAAATATTTTTTTGTTTTTCCGTCACTGAAAGTCAGGCTGGAGCACTCAACTGAGGCATCTAAAAATCAAGTGACACCTGCATTATTCAGCCGGCCACAACCAGGCAGCACCACGCACACCACTGGAATCACCAAACCTGGCCGGCAACAGGTGTGTTGCTACCGTATCGGAAAACACATACTGCCCCCAGAGTTTAGGCACCCGCTGATAGAGGCTGCCAATATTTGAAACTCCTCCTCCCAACACAATCACATTGGGGTCAAGCATATTAATCACTACTGCCAGTGCTCTGGCCAAACGATCCTCATAACGCGCCATCGTCTGCTCAGCCAAATGATCGCCCTTGCTGCAACGCTGCGCCAATTCCACCGCCGTTAAGCGCTGACGGGTAAGGTCATAATGATCCCGGCTCAAACCAGCACCACTGAGATACGTTTCAATACAACCGCGTTTACCACAATAACAAGGTGCGCCTCGATACTCATCCCAACGTGCCCACGGCAGTGGGTTGTGTCCCCACTCACCCGCAATGGCATTTGGCCCCTTGAGTAGCTGTCCGTTGATCATTAAGCCGCCACCCGTGCCCGTACCAATAATCACACCAAATACATTCGCCGCCCCCTGGGCAGCACCATCCGTGGCCTCGGACAGGGTAAAACAATCAGCATCATTGGCCAGTCTGACCGGACGCCCCAGAGCGGCCACCAGATCCTGCTCCAGAGGCTTGCCATTCAGCCAAACCGAATTGGCATTTTTGATCAAACCTGTGGCAGGCGAAATCGCGCCCGGTGTGCCCACTCCCACAGAACCCTTCATACCGGTATATTGCTCCGCCTCATCCACCAACGATGCAATCAGTTCAAGCATTGCCGCATAATTTTCCTGCGGCGTTAACACTCGATGACGAAATAGTTCTTCACCATCAGCTGCCAAGGCAATCACTTCGATTTTGGTACCGCCTAAATCAATCCCAATCCGCATATTCATCGTTCCTTTCCCGCTAATAACCGTCGAAAGTAGTTCCAATCAAATGCCTGACCAGGATCCGTTTTGCGGCCTGGCGCAATATCGCAATGCCCCACAATACGCGCCGGGCTAATCCCAGGATAGCGCCCCATCAAAGTACCACTGAGCTCAACCAATCGCTCATACTGAACGGTTTCATAAACCTCGTTATCACACCCTTCAAGCTCAATGCCGATGGAAAAATCATTGCAGCACTCACGCCCGTCAAAACAGGACTTCCCCGCGTGCCAGGCACGGTCATCCAGGCTAACAAACTGTACTAATTCACCATCGCGGCGAATCAAAAAATGCGCTGACACTCGCACAGTGGCAATCCTGGCAAAATAAGGATGCTCATCTATCACCAGGCAATTACAAAAAAATGCTTCAATCTCTGGGCCACCGTATTGCCGTGGTGGTAGGCTAATGCCATGCAGCACAAGCAAGTCTATCTCAATACCATACGGACGCTCATCATGGTTAGGCGATTCAACCTGTCGCGCTGCACTCAACCACCCACTGTCAACCAATAGCGTCATTAACCATATGCTTTAATTAAGAAAGTTTTAGTTTACATGAAATAACCCCTTGTAGATCCAGCCAAGACGAAAGGTTTCTTCCTTGAGTTCATGAGTGACGCTGCAAGGACAACGGTCGCTCCATCAATAACGCCTCGATCTTGTCATTAAGCCGCTGGGCAGCGGTGCAAACATCAGTCGGTTTATCCATTCATCCATGGGTGTTGTGCTGCTTTTTACACTTCTGGAGATAACAGTATTTTCAACTCTGGCACACATGAGCCACAGTTGGTTCCCGCCTTTAACGCCAAGCCAATTTCTTCAGCTGTTTTCAGATTTTGATCTTTAATTGCAGCCGTAATGGTATTGATGCCCACAGAAAAACAGGCACAAACAATCCGCCCTACATCGTACTGTCCTGCCGGCGGTTTCCCTAATAACAAGCCTTTGCGTTCATCCTCAAGCAAAGCATCTTTGACAAACAGCCCTGCCAGCCAACTACGTGATGGTAGCTCATGGCTAGGGGCGATAAAGATGCAGCTCTCAACGCTGCTTTCAACCATGCGCACACCTCGATAACGGTGCGCCCCGGCATCCAGATATTCAACCCAATTGATATCACTATCAGAGGCACACAACAGGCTTCTGGCCCAGACCGGCCAATCCAGTTCAGCCTGTTCACCGGCAATTTCGTAACGATAGAAACCATCACCTGTGGCACGAGACCAATAACTAACACCATTTATATCAAGTCGACGACGGGTTAACAAAAATCCATGCCAAGCAGGCTCGTAGGGTATGGCACGTACTGGTGTATGTTTAAATTCAGGCTGGCCAGAAACGGGGTCAGTCACCGAATTTACCACCGCATCAATACGCCCCTTGCTAGCAAATTGCCCTCCCCAGTGCATGGGCACAAACACCGATCCCTGTTGCTGTCCCGCAGTAAAACGCACCCGTACAATCACTTCGCCCGTTTGACTGATAACACGCATCAAACCACCCTCGCTAACATTGAGCAAAGCGGCATCCTCTGGGTGAATTTCAGCATACGGTTCTGGACTGTGCTCTGCCAATCTTGGCGACTTGCCTGTGCGGGTCATGGTATGCCACTGATCACGGCAACGGCCCGTATTAAGAACCATTGGAAAGTCATTATTAACGGCATTTACAGGGGGGCGTGGATTTATCGCCACAAACTGGGCCCTGCCATTCGCTGTAAAAAATCGGCCATCAGCAAACATTCTAGCGCTGCCCTGGCCTTGAGCATTCACCGGCCACTGCACGGGGATGATGGCATTATAGGCTGCGGCATCTAAACCACTTAAGGCGGCAATATCAAAATCACGCTTACCGGAATTTTCGACCCCTGATAAAGCCGCGTGCTCACTAAATATCTCAGCCACTGATTCAAATGCAAAGCCACTGGCAAAGCCCATGCGCCTAGCGACTTGATTAATAATCCACCAATCTGCTTCAGCCTTGCCTGGTTTAGGTAGAAATGGCCGTGAACGGGAAATACATCGTTCTGAATTCGTGACCGTGCCATTTTTCTCACCCCAGGTCAGAGCGGGCAATAAGACATTAGCCAGGGCGGTGGTATCGGTTTCTGCAACACATTCCGACACGACTACCAAGTCACACTTTTGCAAGGCGTCTCGTACACTATCGGCATCGGGCAGACTAACAACCGGGTTAGTGCACATAATCCAGATGGCTTTAATCTTGCCGGCAGCGATCGCCTCAAACATCTCAACGGCTTTGAAACCATTTTTTTGGGCAATCAATGGTGAATCCCAGAAGCGCTGGACTAAATCACGGTGTTCGGGGTTATCAATCTCCATATGCGCGGCAAGTTGATTAGACAAGCCACCCACCTCACGCCCTCCCATGGCATTGGTCTGTCCGGTAAATGAAAACGGCCCCATACCTGCGCGGCCAATGCGCCCCGTTAACAAATGGCAATTAAGAATAGCGTTAACCTTGTCAGTGCCAGCGCTGGACTGATTTACCCCTTGTGAGAAGGCCGTTACCACCCGCTCAGTACGCGCAAAAAGACGATAAAACTCGGCTACGTCGACTTCGTTCAGACCGCAGTCTATCGCCACATCAGTGACCGTTGGCGCACTTGCCTTTGCCGCAGCCAATGCCTTGGCAGCACCCTCTGTATAATTATCAACAAAAAGAAGATTAACCTCACCCTGCTGATCAAGATAATTCAGCAAACCATTGAAGAGCGTGGTGTCGGTTCCCGATTGTAAGGGCAAATGCAAGTCAGCAATGTCACAGGTAGTGGTGCGGCGCGGATCAATTACCACGACAACCAAATCCGGGTTGTTTTTTTTGGCCTGACTGATACGTTGAAACAACACCGGATGACACCAGGCTGTATTTGAACCTGTCAACACAATCAGCTTGGCACGCTCCAGATCTTCATATGAACACGGCATGGTATCAGCACCAAAGGCGCGCTTGTAACCAGCCACCGCGGATGACATACAAAGACGAGAATTGGTATCGATGTTGGCCGAACCAATAAAGCCTTTCATCAATTTATTGGCCAGATAATAATCTTCCGTCAACAACTGGCCAGAAACATAAAAGGCCACTGCATCCGGGCCATGTTGATGGATAACCTCAGCAAAACCCTCGGCAACTTTATCAAGCGCCTCATCCCAACCAACCTGCTGTCCATTTATCTCAGGCTGCAACAAACGACCATTAAGCCCAAGCGTTTCAGCCAGCGCCGCACCCTTCGAGCAAAGCCGCCCCAGATTGGCAGGATGATCTGGGTCACCCGTAACACTCACCAAACCCTGTGTATCAACCGAAGCCACAATGCCACAGCCAACACCACAGTAAGGACAAATCGTTTTAACCGTATTTGCCAGGTTATCTGAATTCATACTTCACCATCAGTCAATAATGTAAAAAAATATGCGACTTTCTTTTTGTCCAACCAGAGAATAATTATATTAACCCATTTTCGCAGGATATTTTTCGACCTTTTAAGGCGCAGCAAAGTTGAGCATAGTGAACTATGCGAGCGTAACAGCAACACCGAAGGCCGGAAAATAGGCAATAAAATATTAAAACAATGATGCTCTCGTGCTTATACTCGTAGCGTTTGGGATTTATGTGTCAATGTGCGTTAGTTCAGCGATCCCAATCATATTTTTCATGTCCGTGAAAATGACTCACGTAAGCACTGACTGACATTACGTTTAAGGAGTTTCAAGCTCATTTTTATACCACGCTTTTTAAATTCAGCTATTTCTTTTTTAATTTCACGTTTGGCTCGTACCATCTGCTCGTGGTGGTACTCAGTATGTGGTAGCACCCCAACTTGTGGCATCTCAGCCAAGCCCGATTCACGCGCATGTTCTTCAAAGCCTTGGTTACGCCAAAAGAAAGCACCTGGCATGGTTGTTGGAATCACCAAAACATAGAACAATGCTCGCCCTATCAAGGCTGTTGAAATAATCAAGGCCGCTGCAACTAACCAAGCCAGCAGCCCCGCTAATCCATCAACACCACTCAAGCCTAACAGGGCGACTAAAACGATACTGGCAATCAAACCAATATTTCGGCTGTAATAGGTATTACCAAAACGACTGCGCTGTTCAACATGTGCTGCGGCACCTTCACCACCGCAACGATCAAGATCACGGCCATGCAAAACCAAACCCACGGTTTCAATGATCAAGCCTAAAATAATCGGCCAGGCCAGCAACGACATCAACCCGGCAATGCTTTGCCCTTGCCACAGCAAACCCATCGAAAAAACCAGCCCGACCATTAAGGCCCCCAAGCTCAAGGTACTGCCAAAAAAACTGCTTAACACCTGCCAGTGATCCCAGAATGGACGTGCTTTAATACGATAAATTTTATACATGGCATAAATAAATACCGGCCCTGAAATTACCGCACCAACGGCAAAGACATAACGTATTCCTTCACTAAACCCAGGATACACAAACGGGATATTAATAAAACTCAGTACCGTATAGCCCGAAAAAGAAGTGAAAAAGACAGCCAATGAAGCAACTTCACGACTGACGGGGGAATAGCGCAGGTTATTAAAGGCTCGGTAAAACCGATGAGGCTTACCTAAATGCATCGTAGAAATTGCCAGAGCAAAACCCTGTAAGCCAAACATAACCAACAATAGAACGGACACAATAGCTGGGTTCGTCTGGGCAGATAAAGTATCAATACCGAACACAGGTCCCAGAAACAGAACTAAAAATGCGCCCACCACACCCTGCGAAATCAGGGTAAACAACACTAATGGATCTTCACGTGAGCGCAATTTAGGCAGATTCCACTCACGTTTTTTATCTTTAAGCACCGCCTTAGGTTTGTATTCACTCTCACCTTGCTCATCACGCTGATAGCGTACCGGTGCAGAGTCAGGCCGAGTCATTTCTCTGGGCAAGGCCTTGTTTTGCTGAAAACGTATATTTGGCTGGGTAATTTCAGGCGATGGAAAACCAGGAATTTTTGTTTTGGTCTGTTCACGATTTTCGGGTGCCGTTTCAATTAAACCAAAGTCCAAAGCGCCGCCTAAACAAGCTGAAGAACAGGCCGGTTTAAGGCCAACTTCAAGCCGATCAACACACATATTACATTTTGATACCTGCCCCTGAACCGGATCCAGCTGCGGCGCATTATAAGGGCAGACCCAGGTGCAATAACCACAACCAAAACAAATCTCAGGATCCTGCAATACAGCACCATACTCAGCATATTTTGTATAGGCACGGGTCGGACAGCCTTTAAGACAGACAGGATCATCACAGTGATTACAGGCCATGGAGATATTAAGGCGTTTATAGGCCGGATAGCTGCCACCCTCAATATAACCAACCGAGCGAAAACTAATATGGGCTGGTAATTGATTTTTTTCGCTGCAAGCCGCCTCGCAGGCGTGACAAGCAATGCAGTTATCCGCCGTAAAATGAAAACCATGCTGCTTGTAGCGGTTAGGATTTTCACTAACACTGGCATCGCCATTAATATTCAAGCTTTTCCCAGCAAGCTCATCACGACTATCAACTAACTGAATAGTTTTGCCGTATTGATTCTTCTCCGGCGTTTTCACATCGGGAATGAAGGCGTATTCTGGCTCATCATCGCGCACTTCAAACATTGTTTATACCTCGCGTAGTGCGCAGTACGCACTATCAAATTAGTGATTAAACATTGCAAAGAGTGCACTCACTACACGCCCCGCATTTAGAAGGTTCTTTTTTAAAAAGTTCTGGCGGCCCTGTTAACGACTGCTGCGGCTTCCTGTTGCGCGATGGCTTCAACGCGCACAGCACACTGTTTAAAGGCAGGTTGACGCGAATGTGGGTCTAGCAGTCCCAGACTCACCCGGTTAACACATTCATGAAAATGGAATGGCACAAACACCATATTTCGAGGCACACGTTG
>JAJRWO010000203.1 GCA_024276775.1 Gammaproteobacteria bacterium
CTGTGCTTATCCGTTTAGCTCCCATAGCCATTAGATGTAGCGTCTCATCTTTTAAAACTCACCAAACTTTATTGGATTCGATTTTTGAGCAAAAACTTTGTTCCTGTTGGTTGGGTCATTACAGCAGTTTTCTGATCTCGCTTTCAATGGTTTCTTTGGCGATTTCGCCATAACGAATGAAGCGGATAACGCCGGCCTGATCGATAATCACTGTGTAAGGCAAGATGCCCATGTCATTGCCCAAGCTTTCCGCGACCCTGACCACATCATCATCGCCTATTAGAATTGGGTAGTTAATGCCGCTTTCTTCTACATATTTTGTGACTGCCTTGTGCTTGTCCAGGGCAATGCCGATGATTTGAACATTATGCTGGCGAAACGCATTTTGTATCTCGATGAGTATGGGTATTTCGCGTTTGCAGGGTGGGCACCAGGTGGCCCAAAAATTGATAACCTGTATCTTGCCTAGCCACTGTTCGCTTCTTTCGCGTACGCCGTCCAGGCTTAGAAGGCTGTAATCGGGCAATTTTGAGCCAATCAGTGAAGGCGCTTCTGCGGCGGGTTTGGCGGTTTGGCTAAACATATTAACGGCAAGGCTGCCGATGATGACGCCAAATATAACAATGGCCATAGCAATGACCATTACGTTCTTTTTGTTCATGTGAGCCCTTGACTGATTTGTTTATAGTGTTTGTACTGCTTTGATGTGGGTTTTGAATCCATCTGCATCGATAAAGCCCATCAGGCGAAACGTCGGCAGCTCTTGTCCTGATGGGTCGAAAAATAATATAGACGGTGGACCAAACAGGCCAAAGGTCTTAAGTAGTTCTTTATCTTGCGCGTCATTCAGGGTGACGTCAGCCTGTAACAAGAGGGTGTCCGCCAGGGCCGTTTGCACGCCCGAATCGGAAAAAGTCTTTTTTTCCATCTGGATACAGGATATGCACCAATCGGCATAGAAATCGAGCATGACTGTTTTGTTTTGTGCTGCAGCCAGTTGCAGTGCTTGCTGTAAGCCATCAAGGCCTTTGATTTGCTTGAAAACCAAGCCGTGTTGTTGAGTTGTTTGGCCGGCGTTGTTTCCATGGTAGGCACTGGCCAGTGGTTGTAGAGGGTCTTTACTGCCGCTGGCTGCACCGATCAACAGCATGCCACCATAGATTAAGGTGACGATGCCGACACCTTTCCATAGTTTGCGCCAACCGCTGGCTTCGGGTTGCAGGTGTCCAAAGGCACCGAGATAAACAGCGCAGACTACCAGTAGGATACCCCATAATGCCATACCAGCGGCGGCGGGAATGATGCGCTCGAGCATCCAGATGGCGATGCCAATCAGCATGACGCCAAAGATTGCTTTGATGGTATTCATCCATGGCCCGGCCTTGGGCATGAGCTTGCCTGCCGAGGTGCCAACCAATAAGAGCGGTGCGCCCATGCCCATACTGAGGGAAAATAGTGCAGCGGCACCGAGCACCGCATCGCCAGTTTGGCCGATGTAAATCAGTGCGCCAGCCAGAGGGGCGGCGATGCAGGGGCCGACGATCAAGGCGGAAAGCAGCCCCATGATGGCCACGCCGACATAGCTGCCGCCACGCTGTTTATTGCTGAGGTTAGCCAGCTTGTTCTGAATGACCCGTGGCATTTGCAGCTCATAAAAGCCGAACATGGATAGGGCCAGGATAACAAACACGGCGCTAAAGCTGCCTAAAACCCAGGGGTTTTGAAAGGTGGCTTGCAGGTTGCTGCCAAACAGTGCCGCAATCACGCCAGCAACAGTATAGGTGAGGGCCATTGCCAGGACATAGGTCAACGATAAGAAAAAGGCACGGCGGGTAGTGATGTTGCTGCCCTCGCCAGCAATGATGCTGGAGAGGATGGGAACCATCGGTAAGACGCAGGGGGTGAAGGTGAGTAACAGGCCCAGGCCGAAGAAGCTGAGCATGCTTAATAACAAACTGTCCTGTGCCAGGCTGTTGGCGTATTTGTCCTGTTCTGAAACAAAATTATTACGATTGCTGGTTGTGTCTGCGGCGGGGGGCGGGCCGGTGGCCTTTGGCAGGCTGAGGGTTAGCAGTTGTTTCATTGGGGGGTAACAGAAGCCCGCCTCGGCACAACCCTGATACCTGACCTGCAAGGTGATCTCGGTGGCTTGGGTATTGTCACGCTGGAGCGGCAGTTTGATTTCTATTTCGTTATAAAAAACCGCCATAAGACCAAAATTTTCATCGTGTTTTTCTTCGCCGAGAGGTAATTCAAAGGCTTGGATTGAAATACCGTCGGCATCGATGAGTTCAAAGCGAAATTTGTCTCGATATAAGTAGTAACCATCGGTGATGTCCCAGCGGACTGTCAGATGATAGTCGTCAGCCACGTCAGCGCTGAGAATAAAAGCTTGTTCAGGTGGAATGAATGAGCCTTGGTTGCTGTTGCCAAAGCCGAGTTTTTGTCCGAAAGATGAGAGGCTGCTAAGTATGCCCTTGTCCTGGTTAGGCTCAACGGTGATTGCCTCCCATTCGTCTGCCGCGCTTGACTGGGCGGGGATGAGGGCGAGCCAGCCAAGCAGCAGGATTAGGCAGAGGCTGAAAGTTTTGAAATTTAGCTGGGTAGGCATGGTGATTACTTTGTATTGTTATTGATCCAGTCAAGATAGGCTGGCAGGCCAGCCTCAATAGGGACAGCCACCACCTCTGGAAGTTCATAGGGATGCAGTGCTTGGATCGTATTTTCCAGCTCAGTATAGCAGTCGCTTTGGGTTTTGATGATGAGCAGATACTCGGTGGCGAACTCGACCTTACCCTGCCAATGGTAGACAGACTCGATGGCAGGGATAATGTTGACGCAGGCGGCTAGCTGCCGCTCGACAAGCAAGCTGGCGATCTCTCGTGCCGTTTTTTCATCGGGGCAGGTATTGAGTACAATTTGTGGTTTCTGTTGCATGTTTGGCAAGATACCGGAACATTGGGTATGGGGCAAAGCCTCTGGGGCTGGTGTAGAATAATGGCCTGAGCCTGGAAAATACTGTTGAGGGGGGTGGCGAGTGCAATATATTGGTTTTACAGTACTTTCACATGGTGTCTTCGTGCTTATACCGCGAGCAACTGATTTTTCAGGTTGAATAAACGGGAATCCAAATGTTTTCATTTCGAGCCTTATTAGCACTGTTTTTGATTGTGCCTATTATAGAGATTTACCTGCTAATCCAGATAGGTGGGGTTATTGGTGCTATTTCGACGGTTTTTTTGGTCGTCTTTACGGCAGTGCTCGGTGCCCTGTTGTTGCGCCAGCAGGGGTTTGCCACCTTGCAACGGTTGCGAGCCAGCATGGCGCGCGGTGAACTGCCTGCATTGCAGTTGCTTGAAGGTGTATTGCTGTTATTTGGGGGTGCTCTGCTGCTGACGCCTGGTTTTTTCACCGATGCGATTGGTTTTGTCTGCCTGGTACCACCGTTACGCCAAGGGCTGATCGCTTGGCTTATGCGACGTGGCATGTTTAATGTTAGTGGCGTTGCCGATACGTCACGGTCACCGCGTCACGGCCCCCGTACCATTGAGGGTGAATTTTCGCGTGACAAAAAAGACGAATCGTCCTGAGCATCAAGCCATCATCAAAGAATAGGGGGAAATGTTCTCAATGACCGTTCGTGGTGTAATGATGGTTGTTTTTCGCTCTGGCGGTGTTGCGATAAAATAACAATAACGACTCACCGCACCCTGCCAGCATGAAAAATAGCGTATCACTGCCCTCGCTCAGATCATTGAGAACGCCCTCACTGAATTCCACAGTCACAACGAAACAGCAAAGGCTATACAACAAGCGGGATCGGATGCAAACGCTACATTGATGCCGTCCCAATAAATTTTATCCCCATTTATTTCGCCCCTTTACGTTTGAGGATCGACA
>JAJRWO010000204.1 GCA_024276775.1 Gammaproteobacteria bacterium
TCATAGTTTTGCAACCCATATGCTGGAAAATGGCGTTAATATTCGAGTGCTGCAAACATTGATGGGGCATGCTGATGTTAAAACCACTGAAATTTACACTCATGTGATGAGTCGTGATATTGATAGCCTTCAAAGTCCATTGGACAGGCTGCCTGATTAATAAAATCAAGGGAAAAATCAATGGGTTAGACTCAATATTTAGCAGCCGCATTCAAGTAACCGCCTGATTTTCGGTCACCCCCATGGCCAGACGATTCTACCGAACGCCCTATTTTCTTTTCGATTCTTTTTTTAAACCGCTCGCTACCGAGCACCCATGCCTTATTAGTGGCTTCTCGAATATCGCCCAATGTGCTTTCCGTGATATGAGTACGAAACAACTGCCGATAGGCCGATTGACGCTCCGCATCACTTTTACCAAGCCTTTTGTATTCGCGATGGGGCATGACTAATTTGTCTCGCTGACCACGCGCATTAAACAAATAACTTGACCATGGGTATTTTGAAGGATGATCTACCATCTTTTTTGCTCGGACGGGGTTGAGTTCGATATAACGCATACAGGTCAGGAAATACTGTTCTGTATCAATCAGTGTGGCTTTATACCGGCTTTCCCATAAAGTACCTGTTCGCTGGTAACGGCTATTAAAGTACTGTACGTAATAACGACCCAGCATTTGCATCATTTTCCCGATGCCTTTTTCAATATGCGGAGTCACCAATAAATGCACATGGTTTGTCATTAGCACGTAGGCATGAATATCACATTGATGCTTATTTGCCGCGGCCAATAACTTGTTCAGATAAAACTGATAGTCACCCTCCGAGCGAAATATAGCTTGCCGATCATTGCTTCGCTGAATGACATGCTGAGGTTGCCCAGGCAAAACAAAACGGGGTAAACGCGCCAATCGATTTTCCCTTTTGTAAATGAGCGAAAAAACGAACATTAGCAGAAGCAAACCGAGATATCAACGATGTCTGGCCCCTTGATTCCTTGAATGATAGAGATATCTTTATTTTTAGATGAGACTATAAAAACAACCAAAAGACTGGGCCTGCGCGAACTAAAATCTGCCAAAAAACGCCTGAAATTAACTCAGGCACTCGTGCGTCGATTAGCGCTGACGCCCCTGGAAGAGGTAGTGATGCGGGATCTGTGTGACGATGTCGAGGTGTCTGAGATAACTTTTTTTAACTACTTTCCGCGTAAGCACATTCGCGATGAAATTAGCGCCTTTGTTGAACGCATCGAAGAGTATCCATAGATGGGGAATGGCAGTACCATAGCGCCCATCAAGATTGGGAGTGGTTATGGCTTTAATTAATTTGCGTGATGTAGTGGTCAGTTTCGGTGGTCCGGCGCTGTTGAATGGTTTGAATTTACAGATCGATACTGGCGAGCGGGTCTGTCTGGTGGGACGCAATGGTGCCGGAAAATCAACGTTGATGAAGGTGTTGGCTGGCACAATCACACCTGATGATGGCCAAATCGAGCACAAGCAGGGGCTGCTGGTGACGCGCCTGAAACAGGAAGTACCACACGATACCACCGGTTCGGTTTACGATGTGGTTGCCGATGGCCTGGGCAAGCAGGGCGAAATGTTAAGCCGTTATCACCATGCCAGTCAAAAGGTGGCAACAGACTATAACGATGCCACCATGGCTGAGCTGGAACGGGCTCAGCATGCGCTGGAGGCCTGTGATGGCTGGGACGCCTCGCAGCGTGTTGATACTATGATTTCGCGACTTGAACTGCCTGCCGATGATGAGTTTAGTTCGCTGTCCGGGGGAATGAAACGCCGGGTGTTACTGGCTCAGGCGCTGGTACTTGATCCTGATTTACTGTTACTTGACGAACCGACCAACCACCTCGATATTGAAGCCATCAACTGGATGGAAGAATTTCTGCTCAATTACAGGGCGACCCTGCTATTTGTGACTCATGACCGGATGTTATTGCAGCATCTGGCGACTCGAATTATTGATCTTGATCGTGGTCGCTTGACCTCTTGGCCGGGTGATTACTCCACCTATCTGACGCGCAAAGAGGCTGCCCTTGAGGCAGAGGAAGGTGCCAATGCCTTATTTGATAAAAAGTTGGCTGAAGAGGAAAAATGGATACGCAAAGGTATTAAGGCACGGCGTACCCGAAATGAAGGCCGAGTACGGGCGTTGAAGGCACTGCGCCAAGAACACAGTGAACGACGTAACCGCGTGGGCACTGCCAATATCAAGACTCAGACGATTGAGGCATCGGGCAAAATTGCAATTGAACTGGAAGATATCTGTCAGCATTATGGTGATAAAAATATTTTAGAAAATTTTTCCGCCACCATCCTGCGTGGTGACAAGATTGGTATTATCGGGCCAAATGGGGCCGGCAAATCCACTCTGTTGAAAATCTTGCTTGGCAAGCTTGAACCACAACAGGGTTCAGTGAAGTTGGGCACCAAGCTGGAGATCGCCTATTTTGATCAGCATCGCGCCCAGCTTGATGCCGAAAAAACGGTCATTGAGAATATCGGTGATGGCAGCGATGAAATCATCATCAATGGCCAGCCACGTCATGTGATCAGCTATATGCAGGATTTTCTGTTTTCGCCTGAACGAGCACGAACACCCGTTAAAGCACTGTCTGGAGGTGAACGTAATCGCTTGCTGTTGGCCAAGCTGTTTACCAAACCCGCCAATATGTTAGTGATGGATGAACCCACCAATGACCTGGATGTTGAAACCCTGGAGCTATTGGAGGAACTGCTGATTGAATACAAGGGCACGCTGTTATTGGTCAGCCATGACCGTGCTTTTATCAATAATGTAGTGACAAACTGCCTGGTGTTTGAAGGTGATGGCCAAGTGAATAGTTATGTTGGTGGTTATGATGACTGGTTGCGTCAGCGCAAACAAGCAGACGATAAGTCAGCACCCGTCAAAACAGGCAAACCAAAACCCAGCAACCAAACCTCGGCCACAAAGAAACTGAGCTATAACGATCAACGTGAATTCGATGCCTTACCAGAAAAAATAGAGTCGCTGGACACGGAAATGGAGCAGGTTCAGCAAGCCCTTTCTGACCCTGAGCTATATCAAAAAGACGCGCATAAAGTGGCGGCGCTGAATGCGCGCAGTAACGCTATTGAGGCTGAGTTGACACAGTGCTATGAACGCTGGGAAGCCCTTGGTGATTAACTAATCCGGATCGTAGCCCAAATTAGGTGCCAGCCAGTATTCCACGTCAGCCATGCTCATGCCTTTACGTTGCCCATACGCCTCTACCTGTTCGCGGTTAATCTTGCCAACGGCAAAATAGCTAGCCTCAGGATGACCGTAGTAGATACCACTCACCGCGGCAGTGGGCACCATTGCCTTGGCTTCGGTGAGTATGATGCCAGTATTAGCCTTGACGTCCATTAATTCCCAGATTAAATCCTTCTCAGTATGGTCCGGGCAAGCGGGATACCCAGCCGCCGGGCGAATACCTTTATATTCTTCTTTGGCCATTTGCGCCTGACTCAGGGATTCATCGGCGGCATAAGCCCAAAATTCCTTGCGTACCCGCAGATGCATGACTTCGGCAAAGGCCTCAGCCAATCGATCAGCCAGAGCCTTAAGCATGATGGCATTATAATCGTCGTAATTTTTTTCAAATGCCGCAACACGTTCGTCAATACCGATACCCGTGGTGACGGCAAAGGCACCGATGTAATCTTTAACCCCGGACGCTTTAGGGGCGACAAAATCTGTCAGGCAGCGGTTGGGTTTGCCTTTGGCTTTTTGTTGCTGCTGGCGCAGGTTGTGGAAGGTGGTTAATACTTCGCTGCGGCTTTCATCTGTGTATATTTCGATATCATCGCCCACGGCATTGGCCGGATACAAACCAATAATACCTTTGGCTGTCAGCCATTTTTCATCGATGATTTGATTCAACATACCCTGGGCATCAGCAAACAGTTTTTTTGCCTCCTCCCCCTTTTCAGCGTCATCGAAAATCTTCGGGTAAGAACCTTTTAGCTCCCAGCTATGAAAGAAAGGCGTCCAGTCGATATGCTTTACCATATCTTGCAGCGGGTAGTCATCGAAGACCTTAATGCCGGTAAAACCAGGAACAGTCGGCTGATAGCTGGCCCAGTCGATTTGCATTTTATTGGCGCGTGCCTGTGCCAAATTCAGCCATTTGGTTTCTTTTTGGCGGCTGGCATGGCGCTCACGCACACCGTCATAATCTACTTTTAAATCCGCCATAAACGTGCCGCGTAATTCAGGCGAGATCAGACTTTGTGCCACGCCTACTGCACGCGAGGCGTCCTTGACCCAAACGATGGGATGATCGTAGTGCTGGTCTATCTTAACCGCTGTATGTGCTTTTGATGTCGTGGCACCCCCAATCATCACCGGTGTGCTCATGCCCAGGCGCTGCATTTCTTTGGCGATGTAAGTCATCTCTTCCAGTGACGGGGTAATCAGGCCGGACAGACCGACGATGTCGACATTATGTTTTTTGGCTTCTTCAAGAATAGTGGCTGTGGGCACCATGACACCAATATCAATCACCTCAAA